>NZ_JAMYMO010000014.1:0-104572 GCF_040318575.1 Mesorhizobium sp. M1088
TGGCTCATGCTGTGCTGCTAACTTCGCTCGTAAGGGCGACCTTAAGAGCGCAGCCTCGCTACCGTGCCGTCCTCTCGCAAGGCGGCCTTCGCCGGAGGGTATCGGACCATAGGTATCCTGGAAAGTCGTAAAGTCCGAGCACCCTTAGGGACGGTGATCATGAGAACGCCGCCCGAGCGGCCAATTTTTGCTGATGCTGTTCGAGCTACCTGAAACAGATACTGACAATGTGATCTCGATTGACTTGTCGCGCTCCGATTAGAAGCGCTCCGAGAAGAAACCTCTACAAAACCGGACCTCGCCGGTCCGTCAAGCGCACCTTCTAGGGTGTACATTCGTACATTCCAAAATTAACTCGGCATGACCTCCGTTTCTGACCCCTGAGCCGGGCGCGTTCGCTGTCGGCGCGGTATCAAAGCAGAACCAATGCCGCGCCTGCTTCGGCTTTCCGAAACCGCAGCGTGTCTTTCCTTGAGACTTGGCAGCACGGCGCGTTCAACGGAACCGTGCTGCCTTCAATGTACAGCCAGTTATCCAATCAGCCGGCGGGCTTGTAAACGCGGCAGCCTTTTTGGCGGCTGCGAGCGCCGCCTTCATGTCGAGTTCTTCCAGGACAACTAGCTCGTTTATCCAGCCGCTTGCCTGGACCGCCAGTGCTAGGTCCATCCCATCGGCCTGGTCCGGAACCTCAGCATTGATGACAATATCATAGGCGCCGCGAGTAAACATCATACCGGATACCTTGCCACCAACGCTTTCCAAAACCGCCTTGATTGCAGCTTCTCGGTCTGAGCCTTGCATCAATCCCTTGTAGGCATGGGGCGGACAGTTTCCCAGGATTGTCACTTTCATGGGTATTCCTCCCGATCTTGTACTAGTTTCGTTATTGGTCGTTTGACCAACACGGAGCTATGGCGGACGGTTGGGTCAGCCGTAACCCTGCATCGCAACGTTTTTGCTCACATCCAAAGCTGGCAGCGGGAAAGGTTCGACTTGCCCTGCGGTCTTGTCCAGATACTGCATCAACGCCGTCACGAGGTGGTAGAAAATGCTCGCGGGCACCTCCGTCGCCAGTGACCTTCCGCGCTCGTCAATTCTGTCGATCCACAAGCCTAGCGGTGCGGGATCGATATGCCATTTGAAGAGGCGGGCGACACGAGCTTCGATCTCAGGTTTCAGATCAGGCCCGCCGATGCCGTCCAGGGCGACGGCCGCCTTGACGGCTTCGCATTGCGGCCAGCTGCGGGAGAGCCGGTCGAAGGGAATTCCCTGCCGCGACACGGCTGCATAAGCCAGGCCCGTGGACCGGTTCAATCCGCTTGCGATCGCCGACGAATAGAGCTTCCTTGCATAGGCTGCCAAGTCTTTCTGCCCGCTTGCCCGCGCGAAATCGATGAGGAGCGAGGCCCATTCGAAATGGTGCCCTGGTTCGGTCCACTGTCCCTCCTCTCCCGACAACGGTAGCCAATCGACATCGAAATGTTCCCCAAGCGTCCAGCTCTCCTGATCGAAGAAATGGCACCGGAAGAGATCGACGACACGTGCCGCCCGACGGAGATATGCACGCTCGCCGGTGACGCGATGCCAGGCAAGGAAGGATTCCAGCATGTGCATGTGCGGGTTCGAGAACCGCACCCCCTTCCAGCCGGGGGTCTCGAGGAAGCCGTTCAGGCTGACGTCCTCGAGATGGGTGTCGATGAAATGGAACGTCTCTTGTGCCAGCTGCAGGGCATCCTGATGGCCGCATCGGTGAGCATGGGCAAGCGCCAGGAGCACGCAGGAATGGTCGTAGGCGTCCTCCGTCGGGTCAGCCACGCTGCCGTTGGAATTAAGGATGCGCACCCAGCCACCGCGTTCGGTGCGGCCGTGTTTGGCGATAAACTCGATGCCGTGGTCGATGAGCTTGTCGGCCGGTCCAACCCAGCCGCGTTCTTTGGCCACCGCGAACGCGTAAATCTGGCGAGCCATCGTCCGCATGCGCTTGGGTTTGCCCAACGGCCTTGCATCGAAACCGAGCGCCTCGTGGAAGCCGCCATACGCATCGTCGACACCTGCAGTGGACCACAGCGGCAGGGTTTCGTTGAAGAGCCAGTGCTCGACCCGCTTGCGCCATGACCCGCTGATGATGACCCGGTCGTCCGACCCCGTGAACTTCGTTTCAAGGCGTCCGCTCTTCTCGAGTTGTTCGACGACTTTCTTCGCGTTCTGGCTGTGGCTGACAGGAGCGACGAATACCGCGTCCGGTGTCGTCACCACCGCCACATGCTTCATTCCAATGACTGTCAGCAGTCTGCCCTGGCTTCTGAGATAGGAGTTGCCGCAATCCATGGCGACAACGTCGCCCATTACGACATTGCCGTCGCGGTCCGTCGGGCTGGCTTCCAGCAGCGATTGCCACGATCCAAGGTCGTTCCAGCGGAAGGAAGCCGTAACCATCGCAATACCGCGTGCATGCTCCATGACTGCGTAGTCGATCGACGTCGACGGGACAGCCGAATAGAAGCCCTGGGGCAGGTAGATGCCCAAGACGTCGGTCCGTGCAGCCTTATGGGCCCGTTCCGCGGTGTCCCAGATGTCTGGCCGGAACTCGAGAAACGCCTTCCGCATCGTGTCGGCACGAAACAGGAAGATGCCGGCGTTCCAGTAGAATCTTCCCGAAGCCACATATTTGCGGGCCGTCTCGGCATTGGGCTTTTCGACAAAATGTGAAACGGCGGCCCCGCCGTCACCATTTGCCGTAACCTCGATGTAGCCGTACCCGGTTTCGGGATGGGTCGGCCTGATGCCGAATACGACAATGCTTCCTGAATCGGCGGCAGGCATGCCAGCCTCGACGGTTTGCCAGAATTGCATTTCGGTCGATATCTGATGGTCGGAGGGCACCACGAGCACAAGCGCGTCACCGCCATATTCGGAGATCGTCTGCAACGTGGCTATGGCCACTGCAGCGGCGGTATTGCGGCCGACGGGCTCGAAAATCGGTCTGCCGCCGTTCAGGCCGAGCGGACCGATGTCCGAGATAACGCGGTCGGCATGCCGTTCGGATGCTATCAGATAGATCGGCGTCTCGCCGTCCGAGCGCGCCTTGAGGCGCCGGACAGTCTTCGCAAGCATCGAGCCGTCGCCCGAAAGGTCGTGGAATTGCTTGGGATTGTCTTCGCGCGACAGCGGCCACAGCCGCGAGCCGACGCCCCCGCTCATCACAAAACTGACGATCCGCTCCGGCATGATCCAGTCCTCTCAAATTTTCTGGTTGTAGGCTCCGACCTCTGGATTGCGGCGCAGCACGGCATCGACAGCCTCGAACATCTCGCGACGAAGACGAATGTGTTCGGCCTGGCTTGTCCGACTGTGTGCTGGGTCACGCATTTTGCTCGGCTCTCGCGCAGACAGGCGTAGCACGCTGCCGGGCGGGAGGCTCCTTCATGAATTGGGGTAGCCCTAACGCCCCGATTGGCACCCCCTAGTCCAATAGGAGCATGCCTGTCGGCGACCGAAAGGATGTCTCGTGCGTGCTGCTCGGGCTGACGACAAGGGTGGGCTGGGCTGCAACATGCCGGTGACCGCGTTCAAGTTCCGGTTCCGCGAGAATGGCGACGAAAGGCATTTCGGAGGCTGGCTCGCCTTCTCACGCCTTTCAAGGAATCAGCGGAACGTCGTCTGTTCAGAGAAGGAATGACGGATTAGGCCGCGCTCTCATTGGACCGACGCAAACGGCGAGTACCCGAACGCACGTCCGCGAGATCGATACCTCACGCGGAACCTGGCGTTCAACCGCCGATGGCAGGTCTCGCCGGAATGAGAGATGTCATTCGTGGACAGGACGAGAGCGGCTGCCGCCCACTCTGCCAAGGGCGCAGGCCCATAGGTCCAGAATTGGCGGCGTCTATCTTTCGTGAAGTTGCAGGCACGCCTAGGCCGAAATACTCCCAAAGCGAGGTGAAGCAAGCGCTTTTCTGGAGCCGGAGAACTTCAACTGGGGACGCTGACCGGCAACTCCCGGCGTGCCAAGTCGATTTTCCGGAACGGCCCCGAGGGCGGCAAGCGGATCAACCGGCGATCTTGGCGATAGCGTACCACTCGTTGGTGGGTTCCAAGGGGCCTGTGAGAAGCGCGTCTTCCGGGATCGGCTGTGGCGCCAGATTCGGATAGATGCAGGATGAGCCCAAGAACAACAGTCGGCCAACGTCACACTGGAACGCGGCGTGGATGACATTCGTTTCGATCAGCAAGTTGTCTCGCAGGAATTCGGCCGGATAACGATCGTTGGCGAGAATCCCGCCGACCTTTGCGGCTGCAAGGACCACGGCGTCGGGCCTGGTTTCTGTCATCCAGCGATGCACGGCGTCCTGATTTCGAAGGTCGAGAACGTCGCGCGGTGCCATTAGGACCTCGCAGTTTTCCTCCTCCAATCGCCGCGCCACAGCCGAGCCGACCATGCCGCGGTGGCCAGCCACGAATATCCGTTTTGCGTCGAGCCGGTAAGCGTTGTTCATGACCGGTGGCGCTTTCTAGACGCTACTGTCCATATGCCAGCTCTCTCGCTCCAGACGTTTCAGATCGGCGGCCACCATTTCCGCCACGAGGTCGCTGAACGTCGTCTTAGGCGACCAGCCGAGCTTTGAGCGGGCTTTCGCCGGATTTCCCATCAGGAGATCGACCTCCGTTGGACGGAAATGGCGTGGGTCGATTCGGACGAGGATCTCTCCTGTCTTGCCATCCCGGCCGATCTCGTTCACCCCCTTACCTTCCCAGACGATGACACGGCCGACTGCCCGAAAGGCACGCTCTACGAACTCTCGAACCGAGTGGGTTTCGCCCGTGGCGAGGACGAAGTCGTCTGGCTCGGCGTGCTGAAGAATCCGCCACATGCCCTCCACATAGTCGCGAGCATGCCCCCAGTCGCGTTTCGCATCCAGATTTCCAAGATAGAGGGCGGACTGAAAGCCTCGCTCGATACCTGCAACCGCACGTGTGATCTTGCGGGTCACAAACGTCTCGCCGCGCGTGGGGCCTTCATGATTAAACAGTATGCCATTGGAAGCGAACATTCCGTACGCTTCACGGTAGTTGATCGTGATCCAATAGGCATAGAGTTTGGCCGCCGCATAGGGAGAGCGCGGGTAGAACGGCGTCTTCTCCGTCTGGGGCACCTCCTGGACTTTGCCGAACAGCTCGGAGGTTGATGCCTGATAAAAGCGCACCCGCTCTCCCATCTTCAGGATGCGGATGGCTTCAAGCAGCCTGAGTGTGCCAAGGGCATCGGCGTTGCCGGTATATTCAGGCGTCTCGAAGCTTACCTGGACATGGCTTTGGGCCGCCAGATTGTAGATTTCGGTAGGGCGCGTCTCCTGAACGATGCGAATGAGATTGGTCGCATCGGTCAGGTCGGCGTAGTGGAGAAAAAAGCGTGCGCCCGGTTCGTGCTGATCGACGTAGATGTCGTCGATGCGGTCGGTATTGAAGGAGGAGGATCTGCGTTTCAGTCCGTGGACAATATAGCCGTTCTCCAGCAGCAGTCTGGCAAGGTAGGCACCGTCCTGACCGGTCACACCAGTTATGAGCGCAATGCGATCTGTCATCGGGTCCCATCCAATTCTTGAGGGCTGTGGTGGCGCCGTCGACCGACGGTCTGCCCCACACTCCTCTAACGAAAGGCGAAAGTGCCTTGTTCTGCCAGAGTGTCATTGTGGGAGGCACGCCAGCAAAAGGAGGTAATCCCCACCGCTCGATGCCCGTCCCAGCTACTTCCCGTGCGTCCCCTTTCTGGTTGGCTAGCCTCTTCAGCCTATGCTCCTATGGCATGGACGTAGCCGCCCTGCCGCGAGCCGTCACTTCACAAACGCTTGCGCCACCGCTTCTCCGGGAGCTGCATGCCGGCCATGCTGCCGTCGGCAATGCCGAACATGTGGGTCGGCTGATCAGTGCGGCGCGGGCGATGCCTGCCGAGAAACGGTTCTCGGGTCACCTGGCAAGCGTGGCGTCAGGTTGTTGCCGACAATCCCCGCCACCGACGGCGGCTTGTCGAAAGTTCTCGTAAGGCTTGCTATCGCGTCAGCAAAAATGACAATTCGTGGCCCGCAGGAGAAACATGGAACAGGGTGTAACCCTGGCCCTTTATCGCTTCCACTGTTCGGTAGGTTTGCTCCACGGGAGTGCGATGCCACCAGTGGTGAAACTCGACGAGAATCTGTCTCGGTAGGACATCAGATCCAAGCACCTCTGGAAGGACGTCGTGCTCTGCCCCCTCGACGTCGAGTTTCAGCACATCGACAGTTGCCAGTCCGAGCATATCCAGGATAGTAGAATAACGCCTCACGTTGCAGACAATGCTCTTGCCTGTAACCAACTTCGTGGAAAAATTGCTGCGTGTGTCATCTTCGGACACAGCAAACGTTTGCTCCCCGTCGAAATTAGATATTCCCAAGGGGTAGATCCGCACAGTGGGGGGTAATTCCTGAGCGGCAATCCAGTCAAGACTGGCAGGAGTCGGATCAAACCCAAAGACCTTTGCACCGAATACTTTGCTGACTTCCAGATCAAATGAAATATCGTCCCCTAAGCCAAAGGAAAGAACAATAGGGGAGGGAGCAGCTAGAAGAGGCTCGACCGCAACGACCCAACCTCCATATGCGGAGCCGAGTTTTTGTGTAGGAATAGAGCATTCGGGCCGGAGAAGATGATCGAATCCGAAGGCCGCTCTTACAACTCGCTTACAATACCGGAGCCCATCTGGATTGTACATCAATGGTTGCCTTTGGCTTATTCCTAGCAGCTGTTCCGCTTGACTGCGCCGTCCTCACTGTGTCCGCCGTCCTCACTGTGTCCAAAATAGACAACAGCGCCAGATGGGGTTCAGTCTGGCCTAACGCGGAGCGGCTATCGCCCTGTGAATTTTACATCGATTCCCTCCCGCGACCAGAGTGTCATTGTGGCAGGCGCTCCAACAAAAGGAGGTAATCCCGTCGCTCGGCGTTCGTAACAGATGCTGCGGGAGCATCGCCTTGGGCTCGGCCAACGTCGTCGCCCTACCGCGTAGGAAGTAGGAGCCGCCCGCTGCGAGCGCCGGCTCACGAGTCGCCTCGTCCCCGGGGCCGTGCTGGCTACTGCGGAGCCAAAGAAGTGGCAATCCTGTTCGTTGCGGAGCTGAACGCAGGAAGGGCCGGCAGTTCGAATCGGTCTTGGCGGGTTGCAACGAAATTGACCTTGGGTTCGCCGAGCGAAGAGATCGGGCTTGTCGAACAGCGCGGCGCGCGCAGTGTGCTGGCTACCTCAAAATGGCAGAGGTAGTAGGGCCAGTGGAAGCCGTAGAGCGGCCTTATCCAGCTTGCCGGATGCCTAATCCGCTTCATTGAGGTAATCCGCCGCTGTTGCGAACACCTTTCAGCATGATTGTTGTTGTCCGGCCAAGATGACGCTTCAGCGCGGCGATGCACGTCATGTCGTTGGCGGCTTCACACCAGTTCCTATTGCAGAAGCCCTTTGGCAAGTTCTCGCAACGCCTGGAACGCAACAACAAGGTATGAGGCCAGAAAGCTGCACAGATAGAAGCTTGATGGGGCGCCGCGCTCCCACCGGAGAACCAGGGCGCCGAGTTCAAGGCTCGGGTGCGTTTGTGCTACCCATACCAGGGTGGCGGCCAAGGCGAGGCTACCCAGAGCATTGGTCGGGTAATGCAGCCCCAAGTAGACTCGAGCAAGCTCTACCACCAAGGTGCAGGCCAGGGCGAGCAGTCCGAGTTCGAAGCGAACGAGAAGAATGGCGATCGCTAGACCCGCGAACAGAACCGCTCGCTCGCTGGGGAACCCGGGGGTGCCGGCGAAAGGCGCTGAGCGCAGAACGGCAGCGTCGCCCAGAACGTCCGGGATATGAAGTCGAAGTGCGGAGTCAAAAATCGGCTTTGGCGTCGTCGGCAGAGCGCCCTGCAGGAAATGCGCGACGAGCGCCGCGAGGACAGCTGCGCAGACGCCGCTCACCAGCCTTGCCCTCGATTCCGGCCCGTCATGGGCGAACCAGCAATACCAAAGCAAGGACACAACTATAGCGCCCTCGGTTGTTGGGTAGACGGCACCGAAAGCGAGCCGGCTGGCGAAGGGCTGATTGCTCGCTACGGTGTTGACGGCCGTTGCGAGGGGCCTGTCGATCCAATCCGGGTTAAGGGCCAGGAAAGTCGTACCCACAAAGAGGAGGCAAAGCGCGGCGGCCTGTGTCAGGCAATGGAAATCGGACATCGGTTCGGCCATCTCAACTCTAAGGTTCGGGCGGCGGAACAACTGGAGTCCCGCTAACTAGGCGGTTGCAGAAACCTCGCGGCGCAGGGAGGCTACAGAGCGGCCGAAGAAGGCAAGATCCTGCTCCCGGCGCAGTGTGTCGCAAAGCCGCCCGATCGGAGGCTCGATATCGTCATAGCCGAGAACCTCGTCCCGCTTCACGTCGCGCAGCAGCCGGCAGCCCTCGGCGAGCCCGATCGGCACAAGCCGCTCGGCGTTCACCGTTCGCGCGTTCTCGCAGAGCCCGTAGGTCATGTAATGTCCAAGGCCATCGAGGATCTCTCCGGCACTAAGGTCCCGCTTGGCGGCGGCCACCACATCAACGGTCGGCGCGCCCAGGGGCGCAATCGCAGCATCGCGGAATATTGCGGCCCTGGCGACCGTGGAGGGCACCTCGAAATGACACAGATGATAGGGCCAATAGAAACAGTAGAGCGGTCCGGGGCCCATCTTGTAGAGTGAGAGATAGTTCTTCTCGACGGCATCCTCTGTGGTGCCAAGAACGAAGATGCCGGGGTTGGGCATGGCGCCGACACAATAATCAACTATCCCCGGCCCCTCGAGGAGCTGATTGAGCGGATACCACCCGACCGCCCCCTGGATCGGGGTACCAGGCTCGACCACAGGCCCGTACATGCCGCGCTTCGCCACCCGCATGCCTGTGGCGTTGGCGACGATGGCGTTCTCGAACGAGATCTTCGTGCCGTCCGCGAAGGAGGTGACCATTGGGGCCTTCATCCCCCACTTCTTGGCAAAACCCTCCTGAGTCGTCGGATTTCGGTAGGGATCGTGCAGGCCCTTGATGTTCCCGCAAAGCACCGGACGTATGCCCAGGCCCCTGACCCAACGGTAGAGGTTCATGATAACGCCGGGCTGATCCCCCTCCACATTGGTGAGGACCACTCCTGCCCGGTCGGCATACACTTTCAGGATCGGTCCGATCGTGCCGTCGAGTTCGGCGTTCATCAGAGCAACATGCTTGCCGTGCCGGATCGCCCGCATTGTGACGTGAGCAGCGAACTCGATCGCGCCTGTCGCCTCGACGACGACGTCGATGTCGTCGGCCTCGCAAATGTGCATCGGGTCGGCCGTGATCGAGCGGCGACCGCGCGCCACGAGATCCTCAAGCGCTTTGGTGCTGGTCGCCTCGGTCACGTCGTCTTCACCTGCGGCGGCATAGGCATCTCGCGCCTTTTCCACGTGCCTGTTGGAAATCGCCACGAGCTCCATGCCTGGGACATATCGCAGCATCTGCAGCGCGATGCCTTGGGCCATGAAGCCGGCCCCCACCATACCCACGCGAATTGGCCGCCCCTGAGCCTGGAGCCTCTCCAACTCCCTGTCGACAATGAACATTTACGTCTCCCCTGTGCTGCTCCCGAAAGGTCGGGTGGCGAAAGGTTAGCGGTCATAATCGGGCCAGCTTCGGTCCTTTTCAGAAATCAGCGCCGGCGCATCCACCGGCCACTTCACTGCGAAAGCAGGATCGTTCCAGCGAACACCACGCTCGGCCGCCGGTGTGTAGAATTCGGAGACGAGATATGTCGCCTCGGAGTGGTCCTCCATGGTGAGAAAGGCGTTCGCGCAGCCCTTCGGGATGACCAGCATCCGTTGGTTCGCCGCTGACAGTTCCACCGTGAGGTGCTGCTTATAGGTGGGCGATCGGGAACGCAGGTCGATCAGCACGTCGTACAGGCTGCCCCGGATGCAGCGAAGCATCTTGTCCTCGCACTGGGGAGCCAGCTGGTAATGGAAGCCGCGCAGTGTATGCTTGTGCCTGTTGTATGAAATATTCACCTGCACGACACGATCCGGAAGCCCCTGCTCGGCAAACTCCCGCGAACACCAGCCGCGTGCGAAAAAGCCCCGCTCGTCTTCGAATTTCTGCAGTTCCACCAGGGTGGCGCCTGGAATATCGGTCTTTGTGAAAAGCATCGTAGATCCATTGGTCAAATGAGTGTCACGTCGGGTTGCATCTCCGACGACCTCTGCTCAGGGTGGCTCGCGCCGGCGGTCCTCTTGTGCGATCGAAGGACGGCCATCAGACTTGCGCCGGATGCAAGAGGCGCGAGCCGTGGACTTCATAGCCGATAGGCACATAGGCTAGGTGTGAGAGTGCGCGTCTTACACTTTCCCGGCGTTCCGGCTTGACCGCGAACATAAGGAATCCGCCGCCGCCGGCGCCGCACAGCTTGCCGCCTTCCGCACCTGCGTCCCTGGCGAGGTCGTAGTGGCCATTGATCGCCGCGTTGCTCACGCGGGACGCCAAACTCCGCTTCATCTCCCACCCTGCGTGAAGGACGGCACCGAAGCGTTCTACGTCGATGACGGGCTCCGCAAAGATCTCCTGAAGCATGAAGGCATCGTCCCGCATCCGCCTGAGCGTATCGAGATTGCTTGACGTTTTCGCCTTCTGCTCTGCCAGCACGGAACTGGCCGGCCGCTGATGCGACGTCCAGAACATCATCAGGTTGCTGAAGAGATGTTCGATGGCGCCATTGCGCACCCGCTGCGGCTCGACCGTTACCGCGCCGCCCGGCTGGAAGCGGAACAGGTTCATGCCCCCGAACGCGGCGGCATACTGGTCCTGCTTGCCAATCGGCTCCTCGAGGATGTCCATCTCGATGTGACATGCCTCTTCGGCCAGTTGGCCAGGGGTGACACGTTCTCCCCGGAATGCATGCAGGGCGTTGAGCAGTCCCACCGTGAACGAGCTCGACCCCCCCATGCCCGTCGAGGCAGGCATGTCTCCGACCGTCGAGATGTAAATCGGCGGTTCGATCTCCAGGAAACGCAGGCATTCGCGAGCGATGTTGTTCTTGATCTCGCCTATGGTGTTTACCTGCTCCGTCTGTGAATAGTTCAAGCGGATGGGTTCATTAAAGATCTCGCTGTGACGCTTGACGGTGACATAGATGTACTTGTCCACTGCCGCGCTGAAGACCGCGCCGCAATCGAGATTGTAGAAATCGGGCAGATCGGTACCGCCGCCAGCAAAACTGACGCGCAAAGGAGTGCGCGTCAGGACGAGAGACGGTAGACGCTGTGCAGCGCGATCGATGATGGTCGGAAGGTCCAGTCCTGACCGGCGCTCCACCGCTTTGGTCCCGTCTAGCTGTTCCATATTTTGCCCCCTCGAAAATCGACGGAATGAAAATTAGGCAACACGCGGCTGTGCGGTTCGCCAGCGCAGCTGACCATCGAGCATCCCCGCCTTGAGCAAATGATTGAGCCAGCGCAGCCGCGTGAAGCGCTTGTCGGTAAAGTCTTCAAATCTAAGTGCGATCGAGCGGAACGCCTCGCAAAGGTCGTGTGCTCCCTTTCGCGCTGTCCACTGAAACTCGAAATCCGGGAAAGTCCGTGAGAACTTGCTGAAGTCCGCCTTGTAGGTCCTTTGATCCGCGCCCAGCTTCGGTGTCATTGTGAGCTGCGCGCCAGCGACGGCCTCAACGGCGATCTCCGCTATCTCGCGCACCTGAAGATTTAGGCTTTCAACACCCATGTTGAACGCCTCATTGTGGATGTCCTGTAGTGGCGCCTCCAGCATCAATTTGAAATAGCGCGCGACATCCTGGACATGAACCACGGGCCGCCATGGCGTGCCATCGCTATGCACTTCGACACGTCCAGTGGTGAAGGCGCTGCCCACGAAATTGTTCAGCACGGTGTCGAAGCGCATTCGCGGCGACAGACCATAGACGGTGCCGTTGCGGCAATAGACGGGCGAGAACCCGTCGTCCGCCAGCGCGCGCAGCGCTTCTTCGGCAACAACCTTCGATCTTGCGTATTCTGTTTGCGGCGCCAGCGGGGCGGTTTCGTCGACGACGGCGGCTTCCGACATGCCATACATGATGCAAGAGGAGGAAAATAGGAACCGCCGGATGCCCGCCGCCTTGGCCATCGTGGCCAGACGAACTGTTCCTTCCGCATTGATCTGCCTCGTCCAATCCGCGTTGAGATTTCCGATCGGGTCGTTCGAGAGTGCCGCCAGATGGATCACCGCGTCAAAGCCCTGCAGATCCGGGGGTTCGATGGCGCGTAGATCCTTTGTGATCTCGGGCACACTGGTATTGTCGGCTCCCAGGGTGCACGCACGAAAATATCCCATATCCAGCCCGACCACCTCATAGCCCGCCGCCTGCAACACGGGCACCATGACAGAACCGAGATATCCATTGTGTCCGGTGACGAGAACGCGTGTTGGTTCATTCATGTCTGCCCTCGCTCCGCTTCGAAAGGAGTTGACGGGTGAGGTCCAGAAGCGAGCATCGCTCGCTTACTTGCGCATATAGGCAGTCCGCGGCTTCGGCCGCTTGACGGTCACGATCGTCATCGCCGACAAAGAGTGTGCGTGTGAGGTCGAGATCAAAGTCGCGCTGTGCCTGATACAGCATACCGGGTTTGGGCTTGCGGCAGTCGCAGCCGTCGTCCCAGCCGTGTGGGCAGTGGTAGATCTCCGCGATCTTGCCGCCGACGGCTTCGCACTCGGCGCACATGCGCTGGTGAAGCGCCTCGAGATCAGCGGCGGTCATCGCTCCGCGCGCTATCCCTGCCTGGTTGGAGATGATGATTATGCGGTAGCCAGCCTCGTTCAGAAGGGCCAACGCCTGCTTTGCACCCGGAACCCACTCCCACTGGTCCCATGAACACACATATTGAGCCCGTGGCGGTCTGCAGTTGAGTACGCCGTCCCTGTCTACGAGCATGGTTTTTTCGCGGCTAATAAAGCGCTCCGTCGCGGGTAGACGCTCGATCGAGCCCACGCTGTAATAGCGGTGCTCGCTCACGAAGCCGGCGAGGCGATGCTGCGTCGCGAGCGGCGTGTAGATGGCCTCCTCGAAGAGGGTGTCCTCGTCGGGCAGGAGTTCGAGGGCGAGATCGGTTAGTATGGCATAGCTGATCTCGACTCCCTGCAGCCCGGGCGTGGTGCGGAGCCGGTCGAAGACGGTCACATTGTCGTTCGCATCAAGGATCACGCTGCCGCGTGAATAGCCGTCCTTGTTGCTGTAGACCGTAATCATTCCAGGCTTGCCGGCCGCACAGAAGCGTTGCCACAGCCGCTCCATGCGCATCGGCCAGTAATTGTCGCAATACAGCAGCAGGAAGCACGGATCTATGAGGTGACGGGCATTGGATACCCGGCTGCTGGTGAGGTCGTCGGGACGGGTGACGGCATATTCGATACTGACCCCGAACCTGCTGCCGTCGCCGAAATGGTCCATCACCACATGGGGCAAATACCCGAGTAGAAGAAGAACCCTTTCGAACCCCTCCTGCCGCAGCTGTTCGATCTGGTATTCCAAAAAAGGGCGGCCGAGCACCGGCACCATTGGTTTCGGGCGATCGAGTGTGATCGGCCGCATGCGCGTGCCACGCCCGCCGGCCAGGATGACCGCCTGACGCGGCCGGCTGTAGCCGCGGCCTTCGACATCTGCCTTTTGCAGGCAGGGCGAGCTCGGCAGGACAATATTCATTGACCGCGCTCCGGTCGGTCGGCGATGAGGTATCGCGTGATGGCATGACAGATCGCGGCGTGGACGTCCTCGACGAGTTCGTAGGTGCCTTTTTCGGACCGCACCCATACTGGCTGATCGACGAGCTCTTTAAGCGTGCCGCCGTCAAAACCGACAATGCCGATGGTGGCTACCTTCCTTTCGCGAGCGAGTTCGACTGCCCGCACGAGATTAAGCGAGTTCCCGCTGGCTGAAATCACTATGAGCACGTCACCCGGCTTGGCGAAGTTCTCCATCTGGCCGGCAAAGATACGCTCGTAGCCTTCGTCATTGCCGAGTGCCGTCATCCAGGAGACGTTGTCTGTCAGGCCTATGACCCGGATTGGCTGCCTTCCCGAGCGTTTCGTGGCCTTACCGAGGTCATTGACCCAGTGGGAGGCGGTCGCTGCGCTGCCGCCGTTGCCGGCGACGAAGACTGTGCCGCCCGCATCGCGTACGGCGCGCAGCAACTGTATCGCCTCCTGCACGGCGTCCGTATCGATCTGCGCCAATGCGATGCAAAGCGATGCCAGATAATCCTGCGTGAATTCTTTAGGCTGCAACCAGAGGGCATCATCCCGCGAAGATTTGCGACATGCCGTCACTCCCTGATCGATCGCGAGCTCTGTCATGCCACCCTCGATTGCTGCAATGGTGAGCGATCATCACAGCGTGCGAGCACTTCGAGTTCAATTGCTATTCCGAACGGGAAGCTGGCGGGCGGCGCTCATCGGAGGTACTTAAAAGGAATATCCCTTGTTCTCCGTACAGCTGACACGTCGGCACATGGCCATATCGGCGTCAAGATCGTCACGGTGTCGCCCGACAACAATGCCGTAGGCAAACCCGCGGTGATGGGGCTTTACCTCCTGGTCGACGGCGCGACGGGCCGCTCCTTCCATGCGCTCTTTCGGCAGCGCGGAGAGAACAAGTTGATAGATGGGTAACGCTTTGAACCGGATACCCGACGAGACGCTCCAGTTCGCCGATCCGAGCCAATGCCTTCGAAAGCTCGTCAAGCGCTTCCGACGGCAATGCCGGCGCTGCACCGCCCGGGTCGTCCGCCTCACCTAGCCGGCGTACCGCTCGCGGCGGACCCATGCGACCGCGCAGAGCTGCTGGCCCGCCTGCACGAAACTGCTTCTGCCAGCGATAGAGACCCTTGCCAGAGATGCCGAGCTCCCGCGCCAACTTGCTCATATTGGCGCCCGCAGCCATGCGTTACACCGCCGCTCTCTTGAATTCGCCACTGAACCGCCGCCCCGGGTTCTTCTCTCCTCATCAGCTCTCCTTAACGAATGGAGAACTGTTACCCTTTTCGTGTCTCAGAATCGGGGTGCACCACACCGGTTCGGACAGGATATTCGGATATTCCTTTTAAGTACCTCCGATGAGCGCCGCCCGCCAGCTTCCCGTTCGGAATAGCATTTGCACTCGAAGTGCCCGCACGCTGTGATGATGGCTCACCATTGCAGCAATCGAGGGTGGCATGACAGAGCTCGCGATCGATCAGGGAGTGGTGCGCGAGCAAGTGCTTGGGGTACCCGTGCACGCGCTGGGCTTGGCGCAGGCAGTCAACTGCGTCTTCGACTGGGCCCTGCGGCGGGAGAGCCGAACGGTTTTCCTGTGCAATGCCCACAGTGTCGTCACCGCCCGCCGCAATCGCGCCCATGCCGAAGCGATGGATAGCGCCGATCTTGTCGCGCCCGATGGAGCGCCGGTGGCCTGGATGCTGAGACGGCAGGGACACGCGGATCAGCCGCGCATCGCCGGACCGGACCTGATGTGGATTTGTTGCCGGAGGGCATCGGAACTGGGCTCGGCAATGTTCCTGTACGGCGGCAGCCCGGGCACTCTCCAGCGTCTCGAACAGTGCATTCGAACCGAGTTTGCCGGCATAAACATCGTGGGCTCTTACTCACCTCCGCCCCGCCCTCTGTCGGCCGAGGAGGATGAGGCAGTGGTCGGAATGATCAATCAGTCCGGTGCGAGGATCATGTGGGTGGGGCTCGGATGTCCCAAGCAGGAAAGCTGGATGCAGGCGCATCGCGGCCGGATCAATGCGGTCATGTTAGGGGTAGGAGCAGCTTTCGATTTCCACGCCGGAGACGTCAAACGGGCGCCGCAATGGATGCAGAAGAGCGGGCTGGAATGGCTGCACCGGCTCTTCCAGGATCCCCGCCGGCTGGCGAGCAGGTATCTCGTGACGAACAGCCTGTTCATCCTGGCTTTGTTGCAGGCAACGCTGCTTCCCAGGCGCAGACTTCGTGACGGTTAGAGGGAGGCGGAACCAGTGAACACACTTGGACCGCCGTATTGCCGATCTGCGCCAACTTCTTCACGGCCGGCTGTTCTTTGGCGCTGCTTCTGGGAGGCGGCGCTGCCATATCTGGACTGGGTGGTTTGCATTGCCTCGACAGGCACCTGACTGGAGGCTACCATGACCCTGAGCAAACAGGCCGCCAGTCTGGCTGTCCTGCATGTCACCGACGTCCTGCAGCCGCTGATCATCTTGCCCTATGCCGGGCGTGTCCTCGGACCCATGAGTTTCGGGCGCTACGCGTATGCGCTCGCCATCGGACAACTCGCTGCCGTCGTTGTGGCCTATGGATTTCATTGGACGGCGCAGCGCAGGGTAGCTTCCCTCCGATACGAGCCGGCGGCGATCGCGTCCCTGGTTGCTCAGGTCATGGCCACCAAGGCAGTGCTGTTCATTGCCGTATGCCTGGTGGGCCTTGTGCTGGCCGGCGACGTGCTGGCGCTCAGTAGGCCGACATTCCTGTGCGCGATGCTCTCGGCCGCCGGCGGCATTATTTTTCCGGCATGGCTCTTCGTCGGCCTTGAACGCGCCTGGCAGGCGGCCGTCGCCGTGGTTGTTGCTCGCGTTCTGGCGCTCGTCTGTTTCGTCGCCATGGTCGCATCACCTGACCAGGTCGCACTCGCCGTTGCCATCCAGAGCGCAGTTCCCGTCGTCAGTGGCGTCATCTGCTTACCTTTCATCCTTCCCATTGGGTTCGGCGGCTTCAGGTCCGTCACGCTTTCGACGATTGGAATGCAGCTGCGCAATGGCTGGAGGGGATGCCTTTTCATAGCCGTGGAGACTGCCCTCGTCACCCTCCCTGTTGCCCTTGTCCAGCATTTCGCAGGCTATGTCGCAGCCGGGCAATATTCTGTCGCCGAAAAGTTTCTGTTAGCCTCGAGAGTATTTTTCAAGTTGCTTATGGATACTTTCATACCGAGGGTTTCATACTACGCTCATGTCGACCCGGCTGCCGGGGTTCGATTGATAAGAAGATCACTATTCACCGTAGCGGGCGGGGCGGCGATGAGTATTGGAATGTTCTTTATTGCTCCATACATAATTTTGATTCTGTTTGGAGATAAATTTTCAGGAGCGACACCTATAGTGCGTGCGATGGCAATCATACCATTTCTTATGAATATAAATACATTCACATCAAATGTATTTATGTTTAGTTACGGATATGAAAACGAATGGGCGGCCCTTAATGCAGCCGGTCTGCTAGTATTCCTGGTGGCCGCATATTCTTTGTCTTTCGTCATGGCGGAGCAAGCCATTGTTTACGCGATGGTGGCGAAGGAAGTCGTCGTGCTGGTGGTTTCAGCCGGCTTCTTCCTCATTGGCGGAGCGGCAGTCCTTCGCACGGCGGCGGCTTGCGACGCAGGCCGGGTGCGAGCACATCCCCCGGCGTCCCAATCCGCGCCGTTGGAGCACGAGGCCGATCGTTTCCAGTCGTAGGAGAGTCTGTATGTTCGCCACCGATCACTTCGTCGTTCAGCCGTCCGGGTCGCCTCACCAGCAGATACCTCCCAAGGATCGCGACGAGCTGACCGTGAAAGACATCTTGAGATTTATTCGAAGCAGTTGGCGCCTTTGCCTCCTCTGGATGGTTGTAAGCCTTGGTGTCGGCGGCGCATATACAGTCCTTTCGCCTGGATATTACAGCGCTTATGCGACGATCCTCCTTTCATCTCCGCCCGCTCCGCAACCGGGCGAAGCTCAGGCGGATGAGAGGGTCTATGTAGAGAGCCAGATACAGGTCATTCAGTCGGACGAAGTCGTCGGACGTGTTGTTGACCACACTGGCTTAGCGGAAGACGAAGAGTTTGTGACGGACGACAGCTTGCGCACCCGGATATCCAGCTATGTGCAGGGCCAATTGGCGTCTCACTTCGGCACCGAACTGCCGACGGCGGAGCCAAATATTCGGGATGAGGCGATGGTCCTTGTGAGGCGCGCGTTTTCCGTTCTTCAGATGGGTTCCTCCAGCGCCGTCGAGATCGGGGTCACCTCTTCCGATCCTCAGTTCTCCGCCATGCTCGCGAACGCGATCGCCGACGGTTACATCGGAAATCAGCGCGAGCGCAGGCAGGCGGCTGGCGCGGAAGAAGCATCTGATCTGCACAAGCGGCTGGCGGAACTTCGGGAAAAGGCTTTTGTGACCGAATCACTGAAGGAACTCCAATCGGACCCTGAATCTGCGGAGAGGGCAAGAGTCCTTTTCCGCGAGCAGCAGAGCGCGGCCGAGGTTTATCGCTCGCTTTACAATGCCCTTCTGCAGCGGACCCTCTCCGATTTTAGCGCCTCGTCGCTGATCCCGAGCGCAAGGGTCATCACCGCGGCCGAACCGCCTCGCCAACGCAGTTGGCCGCCACCCGTCCTGATGGTAGCCCTCTCCCTTATGGCCGGTGGGGTTGCCGGCGTTGGTCACGCATTGATCAGGCAAGCAATGAACCACCGCCTGATAACGGTCGAGGATGTGCACAGGTCGACCGGCCTTGATCGGATTGTAGGGATACGCAGAATTCCCCGCCGCAGGTGGAATGTTGTGGGGCCATGCGAGCAGTCTTTGCAGCCCGTCTACTCAAAGGACGCTCCCGAGCTTCACAGCTCGCTGAGCAAAATTGCCAGCCGTATGCGCGGAGTTCAGGGCCGCCAAGGCGGATTTGTAATCGGCGTTGCTTCACCCCTCGCGAAGTCCGGAAGCTCCACGGTGGCGGTTCATCTCGCAAGGCTCATTGCGGCGACCGGGCAAAAGACACTGCTCATTGATGCCAATTGGCAAAAGCCATCGATGAACCAGCCAATGGTGAACGCGGAGCCAGGTCGCAAGCTCGCAAGGGCGTTTGCCATCATTCCCGCGCATCAGGGAGGGCTGGAAGTTCTGGTTCTCAGGCCCACCGGGTCAATCTCCGAGTTGAATGCCTCGCTCTCCATCTCCGCTGCACTCCAGCATCTGCAGCAAGAATACAGTTGTATAGTGGTTGATTTTCACAGCACCGATCGCATCGCTGATCTGGAAGCTGCCATGGGCGTCATCAACGAGGTCCTTTTGGTGTTGCAGGCACGCCGCACTTTCGCGGATCACCTCAAGGGAATCCTGCGCATCATCCCTGCAGAGAAACTCTCGGCAGTAATTTTGACCAGGATGAACCGTGCGGCTTTCAGTCCTAACCGGGAATACAGGCCATGACCTCGCCAGCGACATTGTCACGCAGGAAGGGTTCAAAGCCGGTCGACCTCGTTTCCAGCCATTCCCCTGACGTGCTCGACTACACCCTCTTTCTCTCGGGCATTTGGCTGGCCTGCGCCCTCGCAATATCCCTGCGCCTGCTTGGCCTTTTCTTCATAGTGGTCCCGGTCGGTGTCTGTCTGGCCTATGCCTTGCTGCGGCAGACGGTGCCGCCTCGTCTGCTCGCGGTCTACACCGCCTTCTGCCTCTTCATTGCCCTGCTGTCCAGATACAGGCTGATGCCGGATTCCTGGCAGGTTCACTTCCTTCAAGAAGCAGTCACAAGGCAAATCGTCCCGATTGTTGGATTCTTCGCCGTCGCATGGGCGTCCAAGGCTTATTTCCGCCGCAGGCTGATGAGCGGCAATGCCTTTTTTGGTGCACCCGTTTTCCTGTTCCTGTCTCTCGTTGTCGCGCCGGCGGTGATGTTTCAGCAGGACGTGCAATATCCGCGCGCATCTGGGCAAGCCGCGATAGTGATTCTTTATGGTGCGCTGATCAACAACATGGTCATTGCCGTGTTTTTCATTGCAGGCGGTATCTTTCTGACGAACGACTGGCGCCGATACGGCGGCATTTTGCTCCTTTTGGGAATAGCCCTCGCCAGCCCCTTGGCTCAGTTCAAGGTGCTTGCGGTCACGACGATCGTCATTCTGATTGGCGTGCCCGGCCGGTTGATGGCCGCAGCTTTGGCGACCGCACTGACTTCGGCTTATGCCGTCGGGCTCAACTTCATACCTCAAACCTTTGCTCTGGACCCGAACTCCGGGATCCGACTCGCGTTCATTTCGGACGCACTCGTATCCGTTGCGGATACATACGGGTTTGGCATCGGATTTGGGAGGGAATCTGTCCGATGGCGATACGAGTTTCCCGGATTCGAGGATATTACCTTTCTTCCCGACACCCATAATATTACGCATGCCAGAATGCTTGAGGTACTCTCGACAGGAATTCACAATTCGTTCTTTCAAGCCATATTGCGGACGGGGGTCATTGGTTTCATTTTGATCGTGTCTGCCATTTTGGTGGCCTTCCCGCCAAATCGACTGCCACGCGGTGTTCGCAATCATGCGTCCACGGTCTTCATCACGATTTTCCTCGCCATGTTCGTCAATCCGGCCCTGGAGAGCCCTCTACAGATTGTGGGAATTGCTTTCTCATACGGCTATTTGATTGCGCTTCGCGCCAGCGTTCCGGCCTTGGCTGTGGAACTTCCTCCAGTTGAACCGGATCGAACGCAGCATTACGCTTGTTCATACATCGGAACGAACATGGATGCGGCCCTCCCGACATAGGGCAGGCTATCGGTCTCGGTAGAAGGGATCGCGTTGTACGATTTTGGCGCGGCAGGAGCGGGGGAGCCGTCCACTGATGTGCCCGCTCATGCGGCGGCGCCGTGCCGGTCCATCAGGAGTGCCTCGAAAGAGCCAGCGAGCCAGCCATTTTGCCTCGGCCTCGGCTATGCCTCTTCTGGTAGCATAGGGCCATCCACTGCGCAGGTTCGCCCGCGCCGGAGAAACCCGTAATAAGCCGCCCGTAGAGATACGGGGGCAACCCGTTGGGGGACCCATGAAGCTGTTGAGATCCTTGCTGTCGGCGCTGTCGATGACCATGGCTTCGACCCGCCTCGCTTCGTTTGCTGGCGCCATCGCTCTGATTCCGACAGCGGCACTTGCCGACTACAAGCTAAAGCCCGGAGATACGCTGGAAGTATCGGTCCCTGGTATTCCGGATTTCAGGCAGCGATTGCTGATCGGAGTGGACGGCGAGGTGAACTTGGCGCTGGTTGGAGCGGTTCAAATCAGCGGCCTTTCCATTCAACAAGCGCAGGAAATAATCGCTGGCAGTCTCGCCAGCAAGCCGTATCGGCGGGGGACCGAGGACGGCCGTGAAATAACGCAGCTGATCCAGACGGACCAGGTCTTCGTTTCGCTTGCCGAATACCGGCCCATCTATGTTTATGGTGATGTGGCCAGGCCGGGAGAGTACATCTTCCGGCCGGGTATGACCGTCCGACAGTCTGTGGCGGTTGCGGGTGGCTACAGCGCTGCCCAGGTTCGCATCGCCAATCCGCTCATGGAAGCGGCCGATTTCCGTTCCGAGTACAAAGCCCTATGGGCGCAATTCGCAACGGAACAGGTTCGCATTTGGCGGCTTCGCACCGAACTCGGCGAAGAAGTCGAACATGTCGAGAACGCACCGGTGCCTGAGGCGCTCGCCGAACGATTGAAGCAAACGGCAACAGCGCATATCGAAGCTCGTCAGTCAGACAGTGAAAAGGACAAGGAGCTTCTGCGACGTGCTGTCGAGGAGGCTAACATGCAACTGGGGCTCCTGTCTGAAAAGAAGAAGAAGGACGAGGAGGGAAGCCAGGCCGACACCGACGACTACGAGAGAGTCAGGACGCTGTTTCAGAAGGGCCTGGCGGCGACCACGCGCCTATCTGAAGCCCGTCGAGCGGCGCTTATGTCATCAACCCAACTGCTCGATACGATCGTCCAGGCATCGAACATCGAGCGCCAGCGCGGCGAATATGTCAGACAGATGAACAAGATCGACAGTGAACGACGAATCGCGGCCTTGGGAGAGCTACAGGAGGCCTATATGAATCTGGCCCAGACCTCGGCGCGTCTTGAGGGTACTGCGCAGAAGCTGGCGCTTACAGGTCAAGCGCAATCCACCTTGCTGATAGCCGCGGGTCGGCCCGAGATAACAGTGCATAGAAAGCGAGAGCAGGGCGCCGAGACGCTCCCTGGCAGCGAAGATCTCGGGCTTGCGCCCGGCGACGTTGTGGAGGTCGTTTTGCCAAAGGTCGACTTTTCCGGAGCCGTCGCGTCGTCGCCACCGGCGTCCGGGATGCCGAATTGAGATTCGGACGTGGCGGACTGCGATGCGCGTCTTAATGGTTCATAATTTCTACCAGATAAGGGCCGGAGAGGACAGCGTGGTTCGGGAGGAGCTCGCGTGCCTCAAGCAGAATGGGGTCGACGTCGAGCTGTTCTCCGCCACGAATGACGATATCGTGTCGGTCGCGCGGAAGATTTCTAGCGCCGTGGGGGTCATCTACAACCCTCATTCACGGCGGACCCTGTCCCGAAAATTGGCGGAATTTTCACCGGATGTCGTCCATATCCACAATTTCTTTCCTCTCCTGAGCCCCTCCATCCTGGATGCGTGCCGCGAGGCCGGCGTGCCATCAGTGATGACCTTGCACAATTTCAGGATTCTCTGTCCCAGCGCCTTGCTTTATCCCGATGAGAGGCTTCGGGAGCGAAGTCTCCGCCACGCCTGCTGGTGGACTGTTCCGAAGAAGGTCTACAGGAATTCCCTGGCGGGCACGCTCGCCGTCGCCGCAATGGTCGAGTTTCACAAGCGGGCCGGCACCTGGTCCCGCAAGGTCGACCGCTTCATTGCCCTTACCGACTGGGCCAGGCACAAGCTTGTGGAAGGCGGCCTGCCGGCCGAACGCATCGTCGTCAAGCCGAATGCGGTTGCCAGGCCGCCGATCTTCGGTGACCTTCGTCGCAATGGAGGGCTGTTCGTCGGACGACTGGATGAGCACCACAAGGGAGTGGCCACGCTGCTCGAGGCGTGGAAGGAGATCGACTATCCGCTGCGGATCATCGGCGACGGGCCGTTGGCTCCGCTCGTCGAGCAGTCTGCGGGCGAGCGCGTGGAATATCTCGGGCGTCAGTCGCGCGACACGGTGCTGAAGGAGATGCAGGCTGCAGCATTCCTGCTCTTTCCGTCGAAAGGCTATGAATTGTTTCCCATGACCGTCATCGAGGCCTTCGCAAGCCGGCTGCCGGTCATCTGCACGGATTTGCCGTGGATCAAGGGGGTCGTTGAGCCAGACGTCACCGGCCTTGTCGTTCCTGTCGGCAATGCCGGCGCGTTGGCCGATCAGGTGCGCTGGGCGCTTTCAAACCGATCTGCCTTGCAGGAAGTGGCAGGCAGGGCCTATGCCGCCTATCAGGAGCGGTACACGCCCGAAGCAAACTTCAATCGGCTGATGGCCATCTATGAACCCCTGGTCAGGCGCCCGATCCGGGCCTTAGCGGCAGTGTCGTGAGGTGGGCCGGAACATGGGCTGGCAGGAACCGACCAGGGCGGCCCATAGGGCAGACCAAGCTTCACGCGTCAACAAGCGCAGTGCGGGCCGGGGTACTCCCCATTTGCTCGAGGATCGATCCTGCCGCCTCGCATACTTCGGCGAGGTCCTCTTTTGCTTCCATTGCTGAAACACGGTGCCACTGGAGGCTGCGGCCGCCCGCAGGCACCTGTTGTCACGGTTCGATCGAATGCGCATTGTCTTGACCCGGCGCGAACCTTTGGATTCACCTGATGGTGTGAGCATCTTCATTGTGGCACTTGCCCAGGCGTTGCTCGAACTGGGGCACCAGGTGCAGATCGTGGTCGGCACCTTCGAAAGCGCGAAATTCCAGCGACTTCTTTCGCCTCGCCTCAAGTTGCCGATAATCGGATTGAGCCGCACGCGGTTGACCGGACCGGCCTCAGTCGCGGCATGGCTGCGGGCGATCGGTATCATCAATCGGTTCCGGCCGGACCTTGTCATCCACAGCGAGACGGTGCCGCTACCGCTGCGTGGCACGATCGTCCAGGTCGTTCACGATCTCGAGAGGCGGAAAGGGCCGCTTGCGGCAGTATGGCGAGCCATTCGACGCGCGAGCATGCGGCGCTGCCACTACGTCGTCGCCTCCACGACCGAGCTTCAGGAGGAACTGGTGCGAGATCTTGGGCTGCCAAGCGACCAAATCCTGAAAATTCCCAAATGCATCGATCGCCAGTCATATGCGTCTCGTGGGCTGGCAGAGCGCGAGCGGGCAATCCTCCATGCCGGCACGTCGCCCTACAAGGTGCCAGAGGCGACGATCCGGGCATTCGGCGCCCTCAACGACCCTTCCGTACGGCTCTACCTGACGGGTGACATCACACGACCGGTGACGAAGGCGGTCGACGCTCTTCCTGAAGCGATACGGGGGCACGTGGTCCTTCTCGGGATGGCAGAGGGAGCACGCGTTCGCGAACTACACAGCCGCGTTCGCGTCGCCGCTTTCCCCACGCGCTATACGGTCCCTGTCGCCTCGGCAACGGTGATGGAGGCGATCGCCACCGGCACGCCCATCGTCGGGTCTTCAAGGCTCAGCCGGGATCTGCTCGCGGATGGCGTGAATGGGGCAGTGGTCGAACCACAGGCCGAGGCGATGGCCGCAGCGCTGAAGGCTGTGCTGGACGATGATGACCTTTGGTCGCGTTTGTCGGCAGGTGCCGGCCAGTGGGTGGGACGGTTCGATGCACAGGGAGTCGCAAAGCAATATCTCGAGCTCGCGGATCTCTGCGGACATGGGAGATGACAAAGGGACTGCCGAGCCGCAGCGGCATTCAGGCTCGCAGATCGTCAGCGGCTTCCTCGGGCACCTTGGACCCTCGCTGAAAGCTTCTTACGATTGGGGATTGCGATGATCATCGGCTACTGTCGTATCAACACCTTCGAACCCGCTGCCAGGCTGGAGGCGCAAAAGCTTTATCTTGCCCGCTTGGGAGCCGAGAAGTTCTTCTGCGAGAAGACTGGCATATTCGGTTCGACGCCGGAGCTCGAGAGGGCGATCGCATGTGTCAGGAAAGGAGACGTGATTGCGGTCACGAAGCCGTACCGTGTTGCGCGCACAACCCGCGAAGTGCTGGCGCTCATCGAAAGGCTTGGCAGCAAGCAAGTCGGTCTTCGCATCGTCGACACACCTATCGATACGAGCACGACGACGGGACGCATGATTCTTGCATCAGCGCCTCTCTGGACGCTTGGGATGTCGCCGTCGCGGTCAATGCTGTCAGACCTGCTTCTCTTTTGGCGTCGTCGTCGATAGGGCCACATCGGATCTCTGCTCACTGCCAGTTGAAGGCAAGCCGCAATGGCGGTCTGGGATCAAATGGCTTGCGCTCGATGGACCAACCGGCATGCACGGCCGCCCTTTGCCAGATGAGGTTGCGGGGACTGGCGAGCGCGTAGACGCAGCAGTCCCTAACACTGTGCTTTTCAGCGCCTTCTGATATCCGGGTATGGAACGACAGGCCGTTGGATGTCGGGGCGTCCCTGCCGTCCCGTGGCTCATTGTAGGTGTCCCGGCTCCGGCAGCGGTTGAACGAACAACCGCCACTGCCGACCTTGCCCTGCGGAACGGCCGAGAAGGCGCCGTTGCCCTGTTGAACGGCATCGACGTCATCGACCCGGCAATTGAAGCTTCCCTCCAGCATGACGCCAGCGCCCGTGGGACTGTTGTTGTAGAAGACGAGTCCACGTCGAATTGTACAGCGATCCGAGTGAAAGGCGGAAATGTTGTCCTCGGTCCAGGAGGTGGGACCGTTCTCGGCCGAGAATTCTTCCAGGCTCGTATCCGGAGAGCGGTCGAACTGCACATTCTGTCCACGGGGGAACGGCCCGCGCGCGTCGTGGAGTTCGAGGAAGCTCATCTGGGTGCCTGGACAGTCGAAGACATAGATATTGGAGGAGCCGCGGGACGCCTTGACACGGATGATGATCGCATCGGGGCAGCTTTCCAGCTCTATGTTGTTGCGGTTCTGGCTTGGTTCGGTCCCCGGGGGAACGCCGACATGATCGATCTCGAGATCCTGCAAGCGTATTCCGGCGGCTCCGCGGGCGTATATTCCGCTGCCCATGGCATGACGAATGCGGCAGCTGCGTACGATGACGCCCTGATGGAGTGCCGTGATCCCGTTGCCATAGGGGGCGTAAATGTCAAGGTTTTCAATGATCTGCCCATCCGCGCGCGTGAGCACGGGTCCACTTGGACGCGCAAGGGAGACGGCACCCCCGAACCATTTATCGCCCGATCGCCCCTGGGCCAGGGGCACCGCTGCACCGACGGCACCCGAGGCAGGCAGCGCTAGCAGCCCGGCAAGGAGACGGCGCCGATTAAGGCGCCGGGGTTCAAGAGACTGCCGGCCGCGCAACATGAAATTTATCAGCCCGCCCAGTTCGGGTGCCAAACGTCGATTCGGCTTGTGCGGAGACGTCGAGGTGGCCAACGCGATGCAGATAAACCCTACCTCTCGGCAAGGCGGCTTCTTCGGTCAGGTTGTCGTCAGGCATCCCCATTTTTCCCCTGTGCGCCAGCGGCGCAGGTTCGCGAAGAATGCACATCGGCGGCAGGCTTATGCACGCACAGCACTTCGCACACCATCTCTCCATTCTGGCCGCCGCGAAAGCCCTCCATAAGGCTTAACTCCGATGGGCAAAGTGCCATCGGCCGGATTCCCTGCCATTCTCTGAAGCTGGTAATAAGCGGAGCGCGAGGCGATGTCGGTTGAAGCGGACGTCTTTGACTATGTGATCGTCGGAGCCGGGGCGGCAGGCTGCGTCTTGGCCAATCGTCTGGCGGCTGATGGGACCAATATGGTCTGCCTGCTCGAGGCGGGCCCGGCCGACAGCAGCATCCTTCTGCACATTCCGGCGGGACTCTACAAGACATCCTCGAATCCGAAATATGCCTGGCAGTTCGACACGGAGCCTAGTCCGGGGACGGCCAACCGTTCTATTCCGATGTCGCAGGGCAAGACACTAGGCGGTTCGACCGCAATTAACGGGATGAACTACAACCGCGGCGCGGCTGCAGACTTCGACGAGTGGGCCCACCAGGGCAATCGAGGCTGGGGCTACGCCGACGTGCTGTCCTATTTCAAGAGAACCGAGCGGAGGCTTGGGGCATGCGATCCCTTCTACCGCGGGACGGACGGACTGCTTCCAGTTACAGATTGCGATTGGCGACATCCACTGTGTGATGCATTCATCGAGGCCGCGCTCAATGCCGGCATCCCGCGTAATCCCGACTACAATGCGGCAAGCCAGGCCGGTGTGGGCTACTATCAGCGCTATATCGATAACGGATGGCGCGTGAGCGCAGCGCGGGCTTTCCTACGGCCGATCGCCAGAAAGAAGAACTTGGACGTCCGCACGAACGCGCAGGCCACGGCCGTCCTGTTCGAGGGAAAGCGTGCCATCGGCGTTCGATATGGACGAGGGGGGCCGGGTCATCCCACCAGCTGTGTGAAGGCCCGTCGAGAGGTGATCCTCTCCGCTGGCGCGGCGAACTCACCAAAGCTGCTGCAGCTGTCAGGCGTGGGTGCTGCGAGAATGCTCTCCGGCCTTGGAATTCCGGTTGTGCACGAATCCCCCGGTGTCGGTGCAAATGTTCAGGACCACTACATAGTCCACCTGATCGCCCGGGTGGAGGGCATCGAAACGGTCAGCGGACACGGCTTCGCCCTCCTGCGCGAGGCAGCGAAATGGATGCTGGGCCGCCCGAACTTTCTCGCCGTCAGCCCGTCGCTCGTCTACGGGTTCGTCAACTCGCGGGATCTTCACTCCACCCCCGATATCCAGCTTGACCTTGCCCTGGGCAATTATACCGATCACGGTGGCGCGCGGCGGTTGCCGGTCATCAAGCTTGGCTATTATCAGTTGCGACCGAAGAGCGTCGGACATGTTCGGGCGGTCTCGGCAGATCCGTCACAAGCGCCGCTGATCCAGCCCAACTATCTCGCCGATGATCAGGACCGACAGGTCGTCATCAACGGCATGAAGACTGTGCAGCAGCTGTTTCGGGCCCCCGAGCTCAGGCGCTACAACTGCACGGAAGAGCTTCCCGGCCCGAAAACAACGGACGACGCCGACCGGCTGCAGTTTGCCCGCGAAACCGGGCTGACAGCCTATCATTTGTGCGGATCGTGCCGGATGGGCCCATCCGCTAGTGTTGAATCTGTCGTGGACGACCAGTTGCGGGTCCACGGCCTCGAGGGCCTGCGGGTCGTTGATGCTTCCATTATGCCCTCCGTTCCCTCGGCCAACACTTCGGCCGCTGTCTTTATGATCGCGGAAAAGGCAGCAGACATGATCCTGGGTCGGCAACCCCTCCCGGCACTGGAGCACTATGCGCCGGGCCAACCTGCGGCGGCCGAATAGTTGAAAGTCGAATGACAAGTGCCGGGAGAATTCCTTGAAGAGACGTACACTGGTTGCCTCTGAATTCAATGCGAAGGACCGGGCTCACTTTGCGTCGGCGTATGAGTTTTGCCGCATCGTTGCCGAATGCGAGGATGCCGATCTGATCGCCCCTGGCATCGACAATTACCTAACGAGACGCTTTCACGCCATTTTGCCAAAGCACGACCCTCACAACGTCCAGCGTGACTTCAACAGACTGACAAACGCGTTTCGCAAAGGGCTGGGGTTAATGAATGCGCCAAGCATTGAGCATGTTCGGCTCACGCAAGATTATGACCTTTTCTTCTTCGTCGCCTGGAGTCCGCAAAGCCTTGTAGAATTGTCTCGGATCCACGACTGGCGCCGCCGATGCAAGGTTGCTGTCGCGTATCTGTTCGAGCTCTGGTCGAGCACTCTCGAAGAGGACCGCCGATATCTGAAGCTCCTGGACCAGTTCGACCACGTGTTCCTGTTGCACAGCGCGTGCATACCTCGCCTGCCTCAATACACCCGCACGCCCTGTTCCTTCCTTGCCACGGCCGTCGACGGCCTCATTGCAACGCCGTACCTATCGCCGGTCAAACGCGTGATCGACGTATACTCGATCGGGAACCGAGCCGCGAAGATACACCGACAGCTTCTGAAGCTGGCCGAAGAGCGGGACCTCTTCTATCTCTACGACACGCTCGCAAGCACAGATTCCCGGGTGAAGGCGTGGCATGAGCATCGTTTGCTGCTCGCCAATATCATCAGGCGCACGCGCTATTTCATGGCTTTCAGTCCAGCGACGCTTGCAAACTCGAAGGCCGTCACGGTTGCCGGCGAGCAGGTGCTGCCTGCCCGTCTTTTCGAAGGGGCCGCGGGGGGCGCCGTCATGCTTGGGACCGCGCCGCAATGCGCCGAATTCGGCGCGCACTTCGACTGGCCAGACGCAGTGATCGAGATATCACCAGACTCGAGCCATATCGCAGACGTAATTGGCGAACTCGACGCAAACCCCTGCCGTACGGAATTGTTGCGCCGGACAAGTACGGTCCGTTGCCTGGAGATGCACGATTGGGTCTACCGTTGGGATCACATCCTAGCCACGATCGGCATGCAGCCGCTCCCACGCCTCCACGTTCGCAAGCTCCAGCTGCGACGGATCGCCGCCGATGCTATGGCGCTCGCCTAGACGATCAGGCCCTAAAATGAGACCCGGTTTCGGGTTCGGCGCTCAGCGGTGCCCAAAAAAAGAGAAAGAGCGGCAGTTTCGAACCGGTCGCTTCCGTCGGAGCGTCCGCCGCTCCAGGCCTGCGCGCGAGAGCATATCATTTCGAGGTACTCGAAAGACTAACAGGCGCCGGAAGCGGGCAAGGAAGGTCGGTGTGTCCGCCGGCTCTACCCTTTGGGGTTAGAGCTTATGCCGAATTGGATTCGCGCAGTGTCGCTGCCATTCTCTGGCCATTCCCCGTGCTACCGCAGCCACCGCAATCGAACTTCGCGTGAAGGGGCAATGATCGCAGGCGAGGGGTGCCACGTCACGCTGGGCACTCCGGTGGTTTTCAGCAGAGGAGGGGGGTCGTCCGATGTTGGTCGATGAATGCGGCTTCGAACGCAGGTGAACGTCATGGCACTTCTTCATGAAGGCCCCCGTGCGGGCGCCACGTCAAACGCACCGCGGTGGAACGCGCCCCTCAAGGTCAATGTTCTTCTGCAGTCGTCTCCGCTTCTCGAGGCAATGTCCGTCGTGCTGCTCAGCATCGGCTCGGGAATGGTATATGATCTTGTGAGTTTCGGACATTTCGGCGAGTACGGCCGGAACTTCGGGCTCGGTGTTGTTGTAGCCGCCCTTTTTTCGACTTCCGCATATGCGCGCGGCCTGTATCTGAGTTCCGAGCTGCGGTCGCTGGCCTCTCAGATCAAGGAGGTCGCGCTGATCTGGACGGCGGTCTTTCTTTGCCTGTCGGTTGTGGCGCTTGCACTCAAGGTGGGAGACATGTTTTCGCGCCAAGCCCTCATGCTGTTCTTCGTGACGGGACTTGGCGGCATCATCTTCGTGCGCCTTGGCGCCGGACGACTGTTTGCCTCGCTGACCAGGTCGGACATGCTTGCCAAACCGCAAGTAGTGATCGTAACGCAATCGGACGTGCGCGTGCCAAGCGGCGTTGTCCAGGCAATCGAGGCTTCCGGATGCCAGGTCTGCCAAACGATTACATTGCCTGCTGCATCCAGCGAGAGCTCGCTCCTTGAGTGTATGGATAAGCTCATTGAACATGTGCGTCGGCGTTCGGTCGACGAGATAGTCCTTGCTGTCAGTTGGGCTGACATATCCCTGATTGAGAAAATCACGGCCCACCTTTGCGTGGTCGCGGTACCCGTAAGGCTCCTACCGGACCACGTCGTTAGCGCACTCTTGAAGCGACCTGTCGTCAACCTGGGGGGGACGAGGGCGATAGAATTGCAAAGCGCGCCCCTGACGGCGCCTCAGCTCCTGATGAAGCGGCTCTTCGATCTTGTGCTGACCACTGTCGCCCTCCCATTTCTTCTGCCCCCTTTGGCCGTTGTTGCGGCGCTGATTGCGCTCGAATCCAGGGCGCCGGTGCTCTTCTGTCAGCGTCGGGCCGGGTTCAATGGCCGCACGTTCAAGATCTATAAGTTCCGAACGATGACGATCCTGGAGGACGGGCCCATTGTCCATCAAGCCTGCAGGGGCGATCCCCGCGTCACCCGCGTTGGGCGCATATTGAGAAGGTTTAGTATCGACGAGATTCCACAGCTATGGAACGTGCTGAAGGGCGACATGTCGTTGGTAGGCCCACGGCCGCACGCGCTCGCGCATGACAGCGAATACAGCCAGATCATCTCTCTTTATCCGGCTCGGCACAAGGTGAAGCCGGGGGTCACCGGCTGGGCACAAATAAATGGCTGGCGCGGCGCGACGCCTGATGTTTACATGATGATCAAGCGTGTCGAACACGATATGTGGTACGTCAACAACTGGTCGGTCTGGCTCGACGTAAAGATCCTGCTTCTGACCATCCCCCGCATCTGGACGGGGCGAAACGCCGTCTAGCCCAACTTTGCCGATTTATGTGGCAAGTGATTGATTTGCAAGGAGTGGCGGCTGGCCGACGACCCATCGATTAACTGCCAAGCGACACCCCACTCGGAAAAAGCGAACCTCTTCTTCGGTATAAATTGAATACGACTTTGGGTGAGGCTCGACACCATGAGAGGTGCGGCTCTACTACAAAAGGCGCTGTTACAGAACAACTGAATGCAAGCGATGATCAGGGCGAAAAACAGCGACCGCTCAATGCATAACCTGCGACTTCAAGCAAAAGTGCCCGCACGGCAACGGCGTTGGCAAGTTACCGCTTTGGGAGCGGAGGGGGAATGCCATCAAGATCGTGTCTCTCTGGTCGTGAGTTCCACTCGAATCGAACGATCTCCACGCCCAGACAAACGAGGATGACGGCTTCTGTGAGCCCTCAACAAACCCGAACCACTGACCGAACTGCGGGGCCTCCCCTTGTAGAGTACGCTACGGCGAGGTTAGTTCCCCAAGGTCGGCTTGCATGCATCAAAGGGCAAAACATCCTGCTCAGTTCAACGCAGGGGGTAGTCTTTGCGCTCAATGACACTGCGGCGGATATCTGGCGCTCGCTTGAAGAAGGCGTGCCGGTCCAGGCTATCTTGGGCGAGATGGCAGCCCGTGGCGTTGATAGGCAAGAGGCCTATGGCTATGTCGAGGCTGCCCTTCAAGACTGGGAACGGCTCGGCCTAATCCAGCCTGCTCCACCGCCGTGCCCAACCGCAGCTCATCAACATATCTGCCAGGTCGTTGCTGTTCCAGGCGTGTGTGTGCGCATACTGTATCCGGCTGCCGTCGCCTTTCCGGCCGCGACCGTATTTCAGCATCTCGAAGTTCGAAACAGGGCCGTCGACGTCCTATTCCATCTGGTTGAGCGTGGGCAGCGGATCCACCTGTTCCGGGATGGCCACTGGACTAATTCCTGTGGTCGAGACCAGATACCGATTATGGTCAAAGGGCAACTGCTGGCCGAAGTGCTTGGGCACAGTGAATATGAACTCGCCCTGCATGCGGCGGCGCTGTTCAAGAACGGCCGCACGCTCCTCCTTTGTGGTAACCCTGGCTCGGGCAAGACGACCCTGACATTGGCGCTGGTCCACGCGGGGTTTGGCTTCGCGGCAGACGATGTGACACTTCTCGACTCGGCCGGACAGAGTATCGGCCTTGCTTTTGCGCCTTCAGTCAAATCGGGATCATGGTCCATTCTCGGACAATATTTCCCCGAACTCGGCAGGTCTCGGGTTTACCGGCGTCCCGATCGCAGGCGTGTGCGTTTTCTTGTGCCTAGGGATCATGTCCCTACCGTTCCCCGGCCCGTGGGCTGGGTGGTCTTGCTCTGTCGGACACAGGATGCCAAACCTTCCCTGCGCGTGATCGACGCGAGCGAGATCCTGGGTGGCTTGCTGAACGGCGCCTTTGCGCGGAATAAAGAGCTAAGTAGCACTGCATTCGACGCTCTTTGCCAAGTCATCCGCTCGGCAGAGGGCTTTTGCCTGACCTATGCCAAATTGGGTGACGGGTTGGAACTGCTGAAGGCGGCGTGCCGATGAAGCCTACCAGGGATGCGTTCGAGGCCCTGATCGCGGGACTTAACGGGCGCCTGGTGGTAACGGCCGACTGGCTGGCGGTAATTGCACTCGCCAACCACACTCTGCTTACGCCCGTCTTGTGCGCCACTCTTGCGCACACGGGCCAGCTTGACCGGCTCCCCGAGGGGGTGGGCCAGTATCTTCAGTTCATTTACGGCTGCAACCGGGAACGCAATTTGCGCTTGCGCAGGCAGCTGAACGAAGCCGTTGCTGCCCTCAATCAGGGGAGCGTCGTTCCGGTCCTGCTCAAAGGGGCCGTTCCCTTGTTCCTTTCGTCGAGCGGCAGGGTTCCCGACAGAATCATGAGCGATCTCGACTTGGCTGTGGAAACGACAAAAGAAGGGGCTGCCCGGGCTTGTCTTGCCAAGCTTGGCTACGCCGAAGTGACGGTCGCTGGTGGCATGGCGCGCCCGCAAGATGTCGGTCTCCTGGAGCTCCGGCCGTACCGGGAAATTGACCGCGAGCCCCCGAGGCTTGCCCGCCGTAACGGGCTTAGGGCGAAAATCCCCGCCCCACAGTCTAGGGCCCTCCACTGGATCATGCATGATCTCATCAAGGAGGCGGACTACTGGCGCGGAAGGACCGACTTTCGCCACCTTTATGATCTGGCACGGCTGGCGGAGCAGCATAAGCTGGATTGGGCGGAGCTCCGAACATCCTTGCCCGATCAGAATGCGCGGAATGCGTTCGATACTCAACTCTTGGCCTTGAGTCACTTCTTTGGCGTCTTAGCACCGGCGCAATATGTGCGGCGTCCCTTGGTTCGCTTTCAACACTGGCGGCGCGTCTTCCCCTTGTACCATCCCGTCCTCGGCGTTCCATTGCGCCTGGTCGGCAATTCGCTGTGGGGTATGTGGCGACTCCTACATGGCGATGGCTGGGGCCGACGGAGTCCGCTCGACTTTGGACGCCGCGCAACCAGCATCCTCCTTGACGGCGATCTCGGGTCAAAAGTGTAGTAATACTTAATTTCCTGGTTGTATCTTGATGGCGCCTTGTCTGCACAAAAGGCATATGTCAAGTTAGAGCGTTGGAGTTGTTACACAAGGATAGGAGTACTTTCGATGAAGAGCGGGAAGTCTTCCAAAGGAAATACAGACAGCCAGGTGCCGGAAGAACAGGCGCGTCGAGAATTTCTAAAGAACGCCGGGCGTTTTGCTGTTGTAACACCTCCATCCATTGCTCTGTTGCTTGGCACGAGCTTAAACTCGCAAGCTATTGCCGCATCGCATGGCGCGCGTCCCGGGAATGGATTCGGCGACACGGGCCACGTCCACTCTGGTCCTCCTGGGCAAAATCCTTAGAATGGTTGCTTTGGTCGTTCTGACCGTTCCTCGTCTCTGCGGTCTATCCTGATCCCGGCATACCGGGCCTGAGTTTCTCGCGGACCTGTTCGGGGAACTGAGAGACCTGCACGGAACCTTTCAATTCGTAGTAGGGCTCACGCGTCACTTCCTCATGGGGCGCGTCCGCCGGCAACGGTCTGCACCTCGCCGATCGCGACCGGCGTCGAGCGAGCCTTGAACGGAGGCAGTCGCATCTCGGCAGGAAGGCCCTCGGCAACATTGTTGATGAGTTGATGTCGACAGGCGACTCTTCGCCGGACGGTCAAGTGTCGTCATCAGGGATGATCTCCATCAAGGTTTCGCCGGCGCGAACCGACGGCTCCTATCGTGTGTACCTTAAAGCCGACAACGCTCCCGGACCGCGGTGCGCTCGGTCGGTTGAGCACGTCATCTGCAACGTGCAGCTTTTCGCCAGCTTCGGCGAGGTTGGCGACTTGTCTCGGCAATCGTGACTAGTTGCTGCCGTCGCTCGTCGGCCCGAACGTAGCGCCGGCACCGCGGCAGCCCGTCTGGGATGGAGGGCGCGCCGGACGGCCGGCGTCAGAGGCAGGCGTCCGGCAATCGGCGGGTTCTCCTGGAATATGCTTTCCAGGCGCACATGGGCGCTGCGCGCCGACGCGATACTTTTCCATTGCATGATCTCGTCGGGGCAAGCGCCCGACCATAATGAGTGACGCCGCAAACAGGACGCGCCCCGGAGATTTCCTGGTTAATAGCCAGGTACGCACCGACTCCCATTATGGCCGTTTGAATGGCCATGCGCAGAAACTTGGATAACGCAAGAAGAGTGCCGCCGCGCTTGCCCGCGCTGACGGACTAACCGAGCCCTTCCTCGGGGATACCGGTGCACGATGACCGTAACAGCGGGCCTATCCCGAGCCGCCGGCGCTACCGTCGGCCGTTCCCAAAGCGGCCTGACGGCATGTTATTGCCGCGGCGCATATGCGGAATCGGCGGCTCGCTCGCAGTGACGATAGAGCTGTTCCCGACCCGCTACGCAGATCTGAGCCTTTAGCGATCCGACCGGATCGTAATGCCGCATGGATAAACTCGGAATTACACGAACTTGTCTCAGTGCCGAGGCGTCTGCTGCTTCGAGGATCAGAGTATCCGTTCGATGAGAAGCCATGTCGCGCGACGCCGGCGACCCAGGCGCCGGCAATGACGCAGTCGACACGTTATAGCCCGCGGGCAGTCCCAGGATGAAATCGTGAACGCCGGCGAGCGATGCCCGCTCCATGGGGATAGCCGGATCGGCGAGCGCGATGTTCTCGCGAATGGACCGGTTGAAGAGCATGTTCTCTTCAAAACGACGCCGATCTACATCGACCAGCTTCACAGGCCGGCTCGCTTCGACACACCATAGGCCTGCGCCGCAAGGCTTGGGGGAAAGATGTCGCTCGATGGCCGAACGAGCCAGTTCCTCTCGACGCCGGCGTCAGACGGGCATTCTTGTGAATATTGATTTAGTACCCTCCGGTGAGTGCTGAAAGTCTGTAACTCCAGTCTCCTCGGTTCGGTCCGCGTGAACTACGGAAAGCTCACAACTCGAGTCTGTTCCATCCCGATGATATCGGGATGGAACTCCATGAGCGTGATCTTCTCCGAAACCGGGCTCCCCTTTTTGGTACGCTGACCTTCGGTTCGGGATCATGGCTTTGAGGTACTGTGATCCAGTCCCTATTTGCCAGGGTAGCCCCTCGCGGGATATTGGTTCCCCGCGTAGTCCTTCAGGTCACAAAGAACGAGGCTGCGGTGAGCGACAGATGTGGGGAGAGGGTGGCGAACTGCGTTTGAGATGCGCCGCCGGCCCCGTCATCGTCGAAAGATAGAGCCCCGGTTTCACTGTTGTAGATGATATGATCGGAACTGTCATGCGCGGCTGCACCAACAAAGAAAGCTTTGGATGGAAGCCCTCCCGGCTGAAGCCCGGCAAAAACGGTATCGCTGAGATGGAACGTGTCCAGGGAGCGCTTGAAGTCGGTGATCTTGTCGACATTGCCGGCTCCAAGAGCAGTATTGAACGAGAAGGCATCGTGGCCGCCGTGACCGGTCAAGACGTCGGCGCCAAGCCCGCCGTTGATGACATTGTTGCCGGCATTGCCCTCGATGGTCTGGGCGAACTCGTTGCCGGTGAGGCTCATCGTCTTCGTGCCGGACGGGTTGTTGGTGGCGAGATGCTCGATTTCCGAGCCGGCCGAAAGCGCATAGCTCACCGAGGCGATCACACTGTCGTTGCCGCCGCCCACTGCCTCAACCACCTTCTCGTTGGCATTGTCGACATAGTAGGTGTCGTTGCCGCCATAGCCGATCATCGTGTGGCCGCTGGTTCCATGCAATACATCGGCGCCGCTGGTGCCGTACAAGGTCCCATCGCTGGTGTCGCCGGAAGGAGGGACAGTCCAGGTTCCAGATCCAGTGTCAGTCCCGGTCGAGCCAGTGATTGAGGAAGTGACGCTCGCGTCCGTGACAGTGCCGGTCGAGCTATCCGCTGCGTAGTCCCAGGTGAACTGGTTATCGACGTGTGCCACTGGGGTCGCCGTGGGATCCTCGTGCACGTCGGCCACGACCGCCTTTGACGCGTCCCAAATGATGTTGTTGGGATTGCCAGGGTTGGTGTAGCTCGAGTTCAGGATGCTGACCCCACCGGAGCTTACATTCCAGATCAGTCCATTCGACGAGGGAAGCCCGCGGCCTTGATCCTCATCGATACCGTCGAACGACCTCGTGTGATCGAAGGTCACATCGCTCGCGTAGGAAGAGAACGCGCCATTGCCCTGATGGATGGCGTCAACGTGATCCACCCTGCCGCCGGTCGATCCGTTCTCGAACATGACGGCCACTCCGGTCTGAGAGTTGTTACCGTCGATCACCCCATTTGAGATCGTCGTATTCGGGCTGCCATATACCGAGACGATGTCCTCCGGATGCGAACTGCCGGCGTCGTTTACGGCATAGAAGTCGGTTAGCGAACTATTACCCGAGTTGTTGAACTGGACGAACTGACCGCGCGGCATTGGGCCATGGAAGTCGTAGCCATCGACGTGTGAAAGACTCGCGCCGGGCGAGTTCACGAGATAGATGCCAGTCGAGCCTTCCCGCACTGTGGTGTTATGAACGGTCAAGTTCGGGGCGTTCTCTGCATTAATGTTGTTGATGTTCGGGCTCGTCTCGGGGTCGATTCCCGCCGGCGGGTCGGCGTTGATGACTTCGGTGTTCTCGATCGTGACGCCGTTTGCGCCCGATACCACCACCCCGTCACCTTCGACGTGATGAATAAGACAATTGCGCAGGATGACATTGTCGTGCGTAATCGTGACCGCGTCCCCGTTGGTGACGTAGATGTCAAGATTTTCAATCACCTGGCCATCATACTGCGATTGGATCGGTGTCGTGGTGTAGGTAAGACCCTGCGCCGGCTGCGTCGTTGCCGTCGACGCGGAAACGGTGGAAATGGGAGCTTCGGTCGTCACTCGGCTGCCTCCGTCGTCGCGCGTAAGTTGTTCAACCATTCCGAGTGTGTTCGCAGTATTTCCTTGTAGCGACTCATCGATCTCATGTGTTTCTCCAGTTAAGCAGTAATCTCTATAAGTATCTACAAAGACACTCACGGGCAATAAAACGAAGATCTATCGTCTTAACGAAATTCTGACAATACAACCAGAAATTTCATATGGGATATAATGCTAACGTTCATGACCATAATGCGGCCTTGATAAGGCTATACTGAGACTCTCCCGGGCGATTGGCGTTGCGCTCAAGCTTGCGCCTACGTCGAATTGCAAACGTCGTCTAGTATGTCGGATTACGTGTGAACTTACCCCGAGGACAGGAGACAAGGTCATGCACGCATGAACGTTACCGACACGGGTCCGGCACAGCTCGAAACAGGTGATCTACGAGGGCTATCCTGAATCGGCTACAACTACCGACCGACCTGCACGCTGCCATCGGCGTGAGCAACTGCAACGGCTTCCCGCACTCGTCACGTGGCGGCGGTAGCTTGCGGCGCAATTCGGTGCGCGCCTTCGCGACATCGCCGAACTGGAGACACCTACCGAGCCTTGCTGGACTCGCAGCAATTGGCAAAGCTACTGTGTGAAATTCCCCCACTGGTTCGACCAGCGGCCCGTCTGCCTCCGGAAGGGCATGCCCTATTGCGATACCGCGGCGATGCGGGAGCACCTCGCCGAGATCAGTCGGAGCGCCGACGACGGCGCGCATGCGGTGCTGATCCTGATCAGGCCGGATCGCAAGTGACGCGGCCGGACAACATCACTCTGATGTTCGTGCCGCGCGCTCACCGGAACTGAACCCAGTCGAAAACCTGCGGCAATTCATGACAAGGGGCTCTCCAACCGTATATTCAAGGACTACGACGAGATCCTCAATCATTGCTGCGCCGCTAGGAACAAGCTCCTTTTCTGCGCATTTCGCAAAAACGGGACAGTCGTTCCGCTAAATCGCGGACAGCAGTTTCACTAAGTCGCGGACAGCTGGATGTGGTCGGCCCTCGGTTGCCTGGTTGAACTCATTTGCGATTGATTTCGCCGTTTTCGGCGTCGGTCAAGAGCGGCGGTGGTTTCTGTTTTCTCATGCTGTCGCCTTCGAGGGTGACGCGATGGGCGTTGTGGACGATCCGGTCGAGAATGGCGTCGGCGATTGTCGGCTCGCCGATCATGGCATGCCACTGGGCGATTGGCAGTTGCGCGGTGATCAGCGTCGATTTCCGGCGGTAGCGTTCCTCGAAGATTTCCAGCAGATCGAGACGCGGCTGGTCGGTCAGGCTGTGGGTGCCCCAGTCGTCAAGGATGAGCAGTTGCACCCGAGCCAGCTTGTCGATGAGACGGGGAAAGCGGCCGTCCAGACGCGCCAGGGCGAGATCCTCAAACAGACGTGGCGTGCGCAGGTAGAGCACGGAATGATCGAGCCGGGCGGCCTGACGTCCGAAGGCGCAGGCCAGCCAGGTCTTTCCGGTGCCGGTCTGCCCGGTGATGATGAGGTTCTCATGCGCCTTCAGCCAGGCGCCATGGGCGAGCGATAGCGTATTGCGCCGGTCGAGCCCGCGATGTGCGGCGAAGTCGATGTTCTCGATGCAGGCGTCGACAAAGCGCAGCCTGGCAACGGCGAGATGGTTGGTCACACGCTTGTCGGCACGCCTGGCGGCTTCACGATCGAGCATCAGGCCAAGCCACTCGTCGCGACTGAGATCGTCGGCGTTGCTCTGGTCGGCCAGGTCCCGATAGGCGGCGGCCATTCCGCCAAGGCCGAGAGCCTGCATCTGGTCGAGGGTTGGATGTGTCAGCATGGTTGGTTTCCTTCCTTCATTGATAATAGGAGCCGCCGCGGATGTTGGTGTGCGATGGCGTGGGCTTGACCGGCTCGGCCGCGGGCGGCACGCGGTCGAGGCCGGATTTGAGGATGGCGTTGACGGAGGAGTAGGTGATCGCATTGATGGCCAGCGCCCGCTCGCAGGCCGCCTCGAGCCGATCCCGCTCGTAGCGACGGGCCAGCGAGAGGATGCCAAACGCGGAACGGTATCCCTGCTCGGGATGGGGACGGTCGCGCATCATCCGCTCGACCAGGATGGCGGTGTTGGCGCCGATCCCGGCTGCCTGCCGGATCAGGTTCGCCGGCGTCGTGTTGGCATAGCGCTGATGCGCCTTGGGCATGTGCTCGTTGACGGTGACATGGCCGCAGCGCTGCGAGCGGCGGACATGGCTGGCGACGCGCTTGTGATCATGGAAGAGCTCGACCACCCGGTGGGTGAGCCGCACATCCACGCGCCGCCCGATCAGCGCGTGCGGCACCGAGTAGAAGGTCCTGTCGATCTCGACATGGTAGTCGGGATGCACCTTGGCCGATTTCCACTCCGCATATTCGAACGGCGCCGGCGGCAGCGGCGCCAGAGCCGACCGCTCGATCTCCTCGAACAGTTCGCGGCGGCTTTTGCCGACATGGCGCATGGGGCGGTTGTTGAGATCCTCCAGCAACCCCGCGATTGCGGCGTTGAGATCGCCGAGACTGAAGAAGCGCCGGTTGCGCAGCCGGGCCAGGACCCAGCGCTCGACGATCAGCACCGCGCCCCTCGACCTTGCCCTTGTCGAGCGGCTTGCGGCTGCGGGTCGGCAGGATCGTCGTGTCGTAATGTTCGGCCATGGCGGCGAAGGTCTGGTTGAGCGTCGGCTCGAACCACAGCGCCTTGGCGACGCCGGCCTTCAGATTGTCGCAGACGATCGCCTTCGTTACCCCGCCGAAGAAGGCGAGTGCCCGGCACTGGCCCTCGATCCAGTCCGGCAGCTTCTGGCTGAAGCTGGCATGGGCGAAGGTGAAGGACGAGGCGCCCAGCACCGCAACGAAGATCTGAGCCTGGTAGATGACGCCAGTATCGGGATCAACGACGGGCACGGTGTGGCCCGCATAGTCGGTCTGCATCACTGCGCCCGCCTCGTGGCGGTTGCGGAACGTTGCGCTCGCCCGGCGCTGGAAAGCGCCGAACCGGTCGCAAAACCACGTGTAGCCATAACCATCGGGATGCGCCGCACGGTATTCCTGCCACAACAGCGTCAGCGTCACGCCCTTGGGCTTCAACTCGCGCGCGATCATCGCCCAATCGGGCTCGTCCATATCCTGCGGCGGACGGCCAACCCGGCGAAACAGAAGCCTCTCAAGCGATACGTCATTGTCACAGCCCGGCGGAAGCGGCCAGTCCGAGATGCCAGCCTCACGCGCCCGCAACAGATAGGTCCAAACCGAAGTCTTGCTGATCTTCAGCCGTTCCGACACCGCACGCACCGAGAGGCCTTGCTCATGCGTCAGGCGCAGGATTGATCGTAGGTCTTTCACTGTCGTTCGTCTCGCTTGCTTTGAAACCACGAGCTCGGGTTCTTGACCAAAAGCCCCAGGTTGAAGATTCGGGATACGCCTCGATGATGCTGCCCTACGCCTAAAGAGGGTATTTTGGTGTACGGCTTTCCTGGCGTAAGGTTAAAAAAAGAAAACTGTACGGTTGGCGCATGGAGCACCTAATCGACGCGTGTAACCAATCGCGCCGGGTGAGAAGCGATGATGACAAGGCAATCTTTCGTAACCGTGCTTGTCGGGCCAAGCGAGTTACTTCGAGAAGGTGTTAGTCGAATCCTGAATGAAGAAGATTTTCGCGTTCTTTTCTCTACGGTTTCTGTTAACGATCTTCTGCAAAAGCCGTTACCGCATCACCGGTCGATCTTGCTAATCATAGATATCGGCGGTGCTGATGCGGAAGCTGAATTCGCGCAGATTGCTGAGTTTAAGGCGATTTACCCAGCCAGCCATGTCGTTGCGCTAGCTGATCACTGTCGCACGACCGATATAGTCTCAGCCTTTCGTGCGGGGGCTGACGGGTATCTGACAAAGATCGCTGCTTACGACACCTTCATCAAAGCCCTCGAATTGGTTATGGTTGGGCAAACGGTACTACCTGCGGAAACTTCGATGATTATTCAAGATATAAGGCAAGGTTCGAAAGATGAACCGATAGCTTATGAGTTACCAAAGGTGGAAAGTAAAGTGGAGAGTAGCGATCAAGAACTGGTAATTTTGTCGAATCGCGAAAACTGTATTCTGTGCCGCTTGATCCAAGGGGAGTCAAACAAAGCGATCGCGCGCCAAATCAACATTGCCGAAGCTACGGTGAAGGTACACGTCAAAGCCATACTTAGAAAGATTCGAGTCCGCAACCGAACACAGGCTGCAGTTTGGGCGATGAATCATGGTATGCTTACTCCACCGACTGGCAACGGCGCGCCGGGGAACGATACGGTGGTACCTCAGGAATCTCACCATCGGCATGATCTACTTGAAGCAAAAAATGCATACCTCGTTTTCGACAATCGTCCTCCTATCTGACCTGCGACAGAGCTTCGTTTTGGCTGGTGCATTCACTTTCCGAAGCCTCGTTCCCGATCAAGGGCCAGCACAAGATTTTCGATACGATCGAGGTCTGGCTAAACAGCAGTTCAGCTGCCGATTCCGCCCTTGGACGTTCAGCAATAGAATGCGGCTGCGGGACTCACGCAAGTTGGGAAGTGTTACGCTTGGGCGCTTGGGCTCACTACTCAGCCAGAGTTCCTTCTGCGAGAAGGTCGTTGACCTTGCAGGCGACTTCCGTGCGGTTGGTCGCCTTTAGTTTCTTCATGATATTGCGGATGTGGACCTTCACCGTGCTTTCGCGTAAATTCAGTTCGTGGGCGATCATCTTGTTCGCCTTGCCGCGCCGGAGCGCTTGCGCAACCTCGGCCTGCCTAAGCGTGAACATGCCTGCCAAAGGCTGCGTGTCGCGGCTGCCCGAATCTATCAGGTGCCGCATAGCAATGACACTGCTCGCCGGCACGAAGATGCCTCCCGCTGCCGCAAGGTTGATGGCCTCGACGCAGACATTGATTGCAACAGAGGTCGGAATGTAACCGCGTGCACCGCATTCGAGAGCGGTCAGTATCTGGGCAAGGTCTTCGGTGTCGGCCAGGACGACCACAGGGACTGATTTGAACTCGCCCGAAATATGCCTGATCTCGTCAGCGATGCCACGATCGGTGACCTTCCGACTGCCAAGGTTGAAGAGTATGGCTGCAAGGGGAGGGGCCGATCTCTTTCTGACGCGCCATTCCTCGACGGACGCCAAGGCGGCGACATCCATGCCGAGTTCGTGGTCCACGAGAGCCGATGCGAGACACTCGCGGTCCAGAGCCCTTCCGTCCAAGATGAGGAGGCATTCCCTGCCTGTCTGCCCTTGGTCGATTCCCGGCCCGCCGGACGGAACTTCTGACTGACTGGCCGAATTACAATTGTGCAGTCCTGCCGTGGCACCCATGTCAATACTCCCTCTTTCCCACACAAGCCGTCTTGCGCTGGCCGACATGATTTCCGCATTCTCTCGCAGTGAAAGTTTGGTACTGCGCGTTTTGAAGGGTCGAGACTCGATTACCCCATTTGCGTCGTTGTCAGTTCCCCAACCCCCAGTGATACCCAGCGTGGGGTAAGTGTAGGGGTTATTTATAAGCAGTCTCTAACATAGATTGCTTTTTTGGTAATTTTCAGGGAACCGATGCCAAGCTGGACCCAAAGGGCTGGATTCTGTGCGAAAGGCGCATGCATTGGACACCCAGCCATCTTCAGCCCAGCAGACAGCCGAATCAGGATCAGCGTGTGCCTCCGACATTTCATCGGCAGACCAGAACCGCCGAAAGTGCCGTTGACATTGTCGGGGGACAGTGCTGGCAGCATTGGCTCCCCACTTTAATCGAGCAGGCCTTGGTAAGCGGCCCTCTGCGCATAATTTGGCAGCACGCCGCACTCGCGCGATAGGCCGAGTTGCCGCGGCCACGATGATCTCCCTTGTCACACTTGGTCAGCACGAACGGGTTGCGTTCCGCTCGGCCCAACCGTCGACCGCCTCGAGCCGGATACCGCTGTCGTCGAGACGTCAGGCGTCCTGCGCACGACCAGCCCTCCATAAATGTCGTCTCGAACTGTTCCGGCGACGGAACGACCGTTTTCATTTTGGCGTCCATGCGCTGGCGTTCAAAGAGAGATAGCCGCTACCTGAGGTACTCGCTGTCGAATCCGGCTGTTTCGACCAGCTTCTTGCGGTTGATCACCTCTACATGGCCTGACTTGAAAGAGACGAGATCGGCCTTGCGGAGCTCCCTTAACGTTCGGTTGACGTGAACCGTGGTCATTCCGAGGATGTCGGCCAGTTCATGCTGGGCAAGAGGACACTCATATCTTCCATCAACCGACAGCTCAACCATGGAGAGCCTCTCTTCCAACTCGAGCAGGAAATGGGCGGTACGCCTCATCGCGTTCCGCCGCCCGGTATTTATCAGATGTTCGGCAAGGATGGCGTTCAGGCGCGCCAGCGAGGAGGCGATCTTCTTCCCGATTCGGCCGTCCGACAGGATCGCCTCGACCAGTTCCTTACTGGAAATTTCATAGACAGCTAGTTCGGTTATGGACGCCAGCGACGCAAGACGGGGTCCGTCCAAACCACGGTAACCGACAACGTCCCCCTTGAGGGGAGTGTCTATGATCTGCCGCTCTCCGTCTGGCAGCGCGTGATAAAGTATAGCCCAACCCGATTTTACAATGAATATCTCACCGTTGTCGTCTTCCTGGCGGCATATCACCGAATGGGGTTTATAGGTTTTTGCGGTAACACCGAGAAAATCGTTGTTCCCCCACTCGTCCTTCGACAACGTTCCCCCTATGGGATGCGAGCACATGAACTCCAATAGTGTCTGCATGAAGAATCGGCGCGTTTGATTTTATTTCCATACGACTACAATAGTTTCTCCCGGATAAAGTCGGCCGAACGACCTCTTACCGTAGGGGAGGGGTGGCCTAATGTCCTCGTCTGTTTGAATGAGGTAAACTGCGTTTAGATCAAGGTGTTGCAAGCATCAGGTGGTTAAGTCTCCCCGCTTGAGCGAGACGATCCACGGCAAGGCCTGCAGAAGTGTGGTATCGAGGGCCGTATGGCGGGCCTCCTCGACGCGCGTGTCGTCGTGCATAATGACAGATGTCGCGGAATCATTTTGCACCTCGGTCGTGAGGAAATCCCGCGGACAGGCATTCGCCCGCAGGCGAGGCCGCCGAAGACTGCGCTTCCTCAGCAGACTATGCTGGCGCCGTATGTCGCAGTTAACTCAGGCCACGCTGCGGATAAGCGTTCCACAAGTCTGCGACGGTGTTGTTTCTCGCGTTCACAAAGGGCGAAGAAACGCGGAAGGCTGGCATCTGATTGACGGTGGAAAAGCGCGGTCGCGTTAGTTGTCGCACCTCACTAGACGGTTTCGAGCCGGCCGAACCGAACCGGGATGAGTTTCCGGGTCTCGAGCTGCCCTGCCGCATCCTTGTCGATGACAGTCAGAAACTGTGCTTCTTTAGATCCCAAAGGCAGAACCAGCCGTCCCCCCGGCTTGAGTTGCTTCAGAAAAGCCGGCGGTGTCTGCTCAGCCGCCGCCGTGACCAGGATCTTGTCGAATGGGGCGTGCTCGGGCCAGCCGCGAGACCCGTCTCCGACACGAATGCCGACATTGGATAAGCCTAGCTCCTGCAGGAGAGCCTCCGCACGGCTTACGAATTCCTCGATGATTTCTACGCTCCAAACCTGCCCGGCGAGTTCCGCGAGGATTGCGGTTTGATAGCCCAGGCCAGTGCCGATCTCGAGGACCGCCTCGTGCGGTTGGGGAGCGAGGAGATCGGTCATGAGAGCGACGATGAATGGCTGCGAGACGGTTTTATCGAAGCCGATCGGCAGCGGCATGTCCTGGTAGGCATAAGGTGCAACCGAGACTGGCACGAAGCGATGCCGCGGCACTCGCCGCATCGCCGCCATCACCCGCTCATCGAGCGCTGCCTTGCCGAGTTCTTCGCTTGCAAGGTCGGTATGGATTGCAATCATCTCGACCATGTGCCTGCGTAGGACCGCAAGGTGCTCTTCGTTCATTGGCTTCATGACGGTGGGGCCTTCCTCAACCAGCTTGCTGCCGGTGAGCATTATATCCTGTTCGTCACGGTAGCGCCCGCCATCGTTTCCATTACGGGTGCCCACGGCAAGCGTGGGTGACCGTCTTGGCAGGCTATCGCCGGCGGCGACCCTGGAGATTCTGGGCGCTATATCGCATAGCGGCGTGTCCCACATACGGCTATCTCGCGCATCAGCTTCGCCAGCACCGGCCGGGAGGGCGAGGCGCCGGAGCCGTGCTCCTGGTGGGCGAGGCGGCAGCCAGCCACCTTGACCTCGTCGGACGTCGGTCGCCCGATCCTCCGTCGAGACGCGGGGATCGCCAATGGGCGGCCGATCGAGAGAACTGGACGTTGTGCGTGCATTTGGCCGGTTTCGGGGGCGACATTGTCGATCTGAGGACGGCGCAAGGCCAGGCCGACGCTCAGTTCGAAGATATGGCTTGTGCCTGGATGGATTTTCTCGCCGATGGCAAACGGCCGCCGTCATGGAGCATCCACGACCGCTTGGTTGCTGAAGGCAAGTTCGGCATTCTCGTGCCCAGCTTCGCCCCAGGTGCCGGCACATCCGATCAGAACCTCGTGCTATGGAGCTGGGGCGAGGGGCTCCCGCACCAGGTCAAGGTGATCGATCCGGAAGGCCGGCTGCCTCGGAACCAATTGTCTGGAGCTAACGCCGCAAGGGTCGGATCGAATTGCGACTCAGGCGATTATCCGCGCCGCCCGCGAGCGTGCGTTCCGCGTCATTGTAATAGTTTGAGGCCTGCTGCGCGGAGCGATGCTGCGACTGCTGCATGGCTTCGGGCAGCGGAATACCGCGGCGTGCGATTTCGGTGAGATAGCCGGAGCGCAAGCTGTGGGCGGAGAAGGCTTCCGGATCGAGCGCCCGGCCTCGGCGGTGCGCCGCTTCAGGATCAGATTGACGGCCTGCGGCGTCAGGACGCGCGCTTCGAGATTGCCCCAGTGGTCGATGCCGCCAAACACGACGCGGTCGCTGATCCTGGCGCGTTCCAGCCAGTCCTTCAAGACCAGCACAGGCCGGCCGACGAGCAGCACGAAAGCGTCGCTGTCGGCTTGCGTCGTCTCTGTGCGGCCGAGCCGTATCGACAGGCACGGCAATTTATCGCCGCCGGGAGCGTTGGGATCGGCCGGAACCGGGTCTTCGTCGACCAGCTGTTCGACGCGAAGAGCAGAAATTTCGCTGCGACGCCGGCCGCTGCAGGCGAAGGCCGTGATGAGAATCGCGCTATCCCCGACGTCGACGAGACGGTCACCGGCGCATGTTTCAAGAGGGCGGCCAGAATATCGGCGGTCACAGCCTTCCTGCTCTTGCGGCCGCGGACGGGCCTGGCGCGCACCGCCAGTTTGATCGCGCTCTGCAGGCCCCGGGGCTGCAAAATTTCCGCGCAAACCGCGCCATTGAATCACGTCGAACAGCTCGACAGCCGCCAGCGCACGGTGCACGGCGCATACGGACGGCTTTTACCCGCAACCGGCCCTCCGCCTTCGGCGCGGCCATGACCGCAACGGCACACTCTGATCAGACGGTTGCCGGAAGGCGCGGCTGGGGAGGTCAGCGACTACCTCGTTGCTGCCCCCAGAATTGCCATGATCTCCTGTCCCGCCATCAGAAGCTGATGCCTACGATCTTTACGCCGATACGATCGGCGAGTTCGAGCAATTCGGAATAGACGTCAGAATTCCCGGTCAAATCGAGCGACACGCCGGACTGCACCAACGTCCTTGCCGGAATTCGATCGCCAAACAGCATCACGGCGAGAGCCCGGTCGTCCTGCCGAGAAATCCAGCAAAGTCCCTGGATATCTGGGCATTGTACGTGAATGGCTTCAGCCCAGGGGCGTGTTGCTGGGTAGCGGTCCTTCTCGGTGTCGATGATCTGGCTGCGCTTGATGCCGAGTTTCCTCAGGGCTGTGACGCTCAGATCAGCCAAGACCAATTCGCCCTGCGGCCCCACCTGCGAATAGACTTGATCCGCCAGTTTCACCTTGTCGTAGGTCTTCAGGCCCGGCGCGAATGGCACATCGTGGAAGACGGTTTCCATCGCCGCGCAGTCAAAGGTCGTGCCGCCGTACAGAGTTGGGATATTGGGCCCACTTGCATTCTTGATCGGGCTGAATCGGGCATTGCCTTTCAGGCCTGGATTGAACTCGACGCCGGCATAGAGATTCAAATGGATACGATGGATAACTTGGTCCGCCGGCCATATCGTTCGGGTGATGATATCCTGCAAATCGTGCGATGGAACGGGAACGGGAGTCCCAGGTCCCCGTCCAATCTTTGATTTAGCCATGGAGTGCGCCTACCAACTCATCCTCGGCGGCTGCAAGAACGCGCTCGGGTTGCGCAGGGAGCACATCTTGCGGACGCTTGCCCCCAAGGAAGCTATTGACCGATGCAAACCAATAGGCGAGCCCCCAGTCGTCCTTTTTCTCGTGTAAGACGCCCAGAACCTTAGCGAGCGCTTTGATAGGCCGATATCCAGCGGCGGAATCCAGAGCGTACCCAGGGAAATAGTCTACGCCCCGATGCCGAACTGCAAAGATCTGGCCTTCTTTCTTCCACTTGTGTGGCTGCGCACTCGGGTTGCTTGTGCTGAACCCAGCCATTTTGGCGATTTGGGGAGCGGTCAGCCAATCGCCGCTCTCCAGCACTGCCTTTCTCGCCTCGGCCGTCATCCGTGCCTCGACAAGCATGTATTGCGGGGGCGGCACCTGAGGGACCAGGGCCTCGATTATTAAGTTAATGGCTTCACGTTGGCGACTCATCAGGATGGTACGGACCAGAGGCGCGATGCTGACGACCGTGTCCGCAAGGGCGCGAACTGCGGGTTCACTCCCATGCTCGAACGTTAGTGCTATGACTTGCTCCGCAGTCAGCCGATCAAGTTGGTCACCAACCTCCTTCGGAGTTCCGGTGAGCGCGCCAAATCCCGATAGCTCAATGGTGTCATTGGTATGTGCCATAATATTCCACTCAGCTGGGTTGGTGAGGATGATTACATATATAGCACGATAACCGATCTCATCAAGTGGTGTTGCTGCGATGCTCTCGGACGCCTGGGAAGACATCAGTCCACTCCAGCATCAACCCTGGCTCGGCACCCTTCTAGTCGCTCGCATGCTGCGGCAGCGCCGCAAGACCGCGGCCCCACCTGCTGGCGCTCAACAGCGGCCTGCACGTTATCGGCCGTGAGCGCCGGCGTCACCGTGACCGGACCACACGCCTGCTGGCATTTGTCGACGCCTTTACTGAAGCCACCGCGCTCGGCCTAAAGGAACATGACCGGCCGGCGTTGGCGCGGGAACAGATGCTGCGCCGCACCAGGAGCCGGCGCGGCAACTCGAAGCTGCATCCGCATAATCCATTCCAGCAAATCCGCATCGAGCGTCGCGTGCCTCCCGCCGTGCAGATACCTCGATACTGTCGCCTTACTCTTGAGCTGCTCAGACATCGCCGGCGTCAAATTCACCAATGGTGTCGCATAGTCCGCGACACCGGATCACGCGCCGCCTGATCGGCCGCGTCACCCAATTCCGACCATAGCTCCTCGCGAGCCGGCCTCAAGCACAAGAGCCGCTCCGACACGCCTGTCGCCCGAATTGAGAAACTGACCCCCTGACGAAATGAAGAACTGACCCCTCGGTTATGAGAGGAGGCATGAGGGGGTGGACGAAGCCCATCCTCACAATGTTCGCCTACCGGGACAAACGTGACGCAACGGAACGGATGGTTCACCCGTAAAGTCTTGGGGAGGTTTGCGAAAGGAGACCAGCATATGACCTGCGAACGAGATGTCGGCACGTTCGAAGAGCCCGTGACCGTTTTGCTGTCCTCGGACAAAGTCAGTGTTTCGAGCACCCGCGAAGCCGCCGAAATGGTGCTTTACCGCTGGCCCATTGGAGAAACCGCGCGCCGCATCCAGGCTCGTATGGCATGCATGATGGTTCTCGGCGGCGGCAGCTCACCGGATGTAGCGCGCGTGGCATTTCTCAGCGCCGCCAAGGAAGCGAAAATCCTGAACGCCTGACATCGTCAATGCGTGCCCCACCACTGTCCATCATGCACACTCTTGCAGCAAACATCCTGCGTCGATCATGCGGAGACGCCGAATGCTTGCGCGAGAAGGCTGGAGCCGCGGATCTGCACTCTACGTGGACATAGCACCGCTCCGGGCAAAGCGGCCTACGGATCAAAGTTACGTGGAAACCTGCCCCACCAAACTTTGTCTGGCAAACGCATGTCGGCCCTCCCGATTTCGTTGCGGGGGGCGAAGCTGGATCGCGCGCACTCGGTCTTCATCGCGTGTTTTCGAAAGAGTTCGCGAGAAGGCAACGGGTCAAGTAGTTCAGTGTTCGATCTGGAGGAATTGAAGCTGCTCGGCCTCGATCCGACAGGCAATCGATTACGGCCCAGGCGTGACTACCGATAAACCTCATTCCCGTTAATCTCCGGCCCCTGTTTCGAGGCAAGAGAATCGCATGCGCGGCCTCGTCGAGGAATTCCGCACGTATGGGCATGTATGGGGCCCTGTCGGGCCGCGACATCTACTTAATGTCTACTTTAGACAGTCGCCCCGACCATAACTTTTGATACAGGTCAGGGTCGCGGGATGCCGAGCCGCTTGAAATACCGAGTTGTGCGGGTGCTCGCGATCGTCCCGCCTCAACCGCGCAAGTGCGCCATCATCGCCGGCGAGCGCCATAGCCAAACCGGGAGCGCTTATTCTCGACGGAGCACCGGGCATTGTCTGATTGTGAAGACGGTGCTTGATCACCAGCCGCCTGAGTGTGTCGTCGCTTGCGTTGTAGTCGTGCCTGAACAGATCAATGACCCTCTGGACCGTGATCGCCTCTGCCCATGGCAGGTAGAGCGGCCGAAGCCGTTCGCCTGTTTCTGGCGCTGTTTTGACAGGGAGTGCATTGGTCATTCGGCCCATCGCGCTTTTCTGCGGCCCGCTGTTTCGCCCGACATCAGGGAACGATATCGCCCCCCATGTATTAGAAACCCATGGACACTATGGAACCCCACGGCCACGGGATGGCGGCCGATATTTTGACGTCGGAAGTTGCCAATGCCAGGCAGCGCATCCACCGGACCGAGCTCGCGCTTCAACGTACTGAAGAGATGCTGGCCGAAAATCTCGCGCTGTGCAGCAGGATACGAACTGCGGTCGAGGCCGCAGACCGCTTGATGGAGATCGATCCCCCCAGCTTTGAACGACGTCGCGCGGGTTGAACTGGGCCGGCGTTTCATTCGTCGCGGCCTTGCGGCACGCTGCCGCAAGAGCCTGCCCTATCGGCATCACAGCGTGAGCAAACATTGGACAGAAGCATTCCAACGTTCACGATGTGCCACGCGGACGCCAAACCGACACAAATCTTCAGTTCAAAGAGCGAGGATAATGCTGCGGCAAACGAAGGTGACACGGGCGGTCTTCGCGCGAGCCAGTTATGCGATCTCCCGCTCAGAAATCATACTAAATATTCCGACGTCCTGATGGAACCCTTTCGTTGCGGGCGAGTTGCCTGGCGTTGACCGCCAGGTTGAGAATGGCGACGTCGAGCTGATTGGCGTCGATGAGAACCGGACCGAGCGCTGGATCGAGATGACGCTCGATCCTGATGTCGCGGCCGAGGGTCCGCTCCAGCAGAGCGGTGAGCGATCCAATATGTTGGTTGAGATCGACCTTTTCGGGCTCCAGGGACTGACGCCGGGAGAAGGCGAGCAACTGCTGCGTCAGCGCGCCGCCATTTCGCGTGCGCTTCAGCATCTCCTCGATCAGCGTACCGATTTTCGGATCGGCGGGATTCTCCGCAAGCTGCTTTGTCAACTGCCGGAGGCCGGATTCGAAGACGGCGATCAGATTGTTGAAGTCATGAACGATGCCGGCTGCGATGCGACCGATGGCTTCGAGTTTTTGCGACTGCAACTGGCGTTCTTCCTGCGCGCGGCGCGCGGACACGTCGCGAAGGCTGGCGAGCAGGGCAGGTTTGCCATCCCAGGTCACCTCGACGACGCGCATCTCGACCTCGGCCGCCTTGCTGCCCGGACGGGCCACGGTGATTTCTGCGGTTTCTCCCGAGACGACGGCCGCCCGAGGGGACATGAAGAAGCTCTTCGAGCGGATGCCCGAAAATGCGGGCCGCGGCCGGATTCGCGTAGAGAACCGCTCCCGAAAGATCGACGACGAGGACACCGTCGGCCGTGTTCTCGATCAGGAGACGGAAACTGAGCTGGCTGATGCTGGTCAGCTGCGGATCATCGGTCAGGTCGGAAATTTCCGCCGCGCTCCGCGTCATCATTCTGGCCTCCTCACAGGTATGACTATGACGGATCGTTCGTCGCGGAACCGCCGAAGACATCCGGCGCGCCCTCTATCGGCTGGCCGAAATGCATTCCGCCGCCATCGATCGTGAAGCGTCTGATCTGCTTGTCGTGTTCGCTGCCGCGCATCTTCAGCACCATGAGGCCGCGATGGATGAACTGTGCTTTCTGAATGTAGCGCAAAAGGATGATGGAGTCGGTCAGCGTCGAGATGTGCTGTTCGCTCGCCGAATGGCCGCCGACCAGCGACTTGTCCGTCGCGGTGCAAAGTCCAGCGATTTCCCGTTTCTTGACGAAGGATGTGAGGCTGATCAGGAACTCGCGAAAGCCGGTCTCCGGCGCAATGCGTTCGAGCGCGGAAAAGCTGTCGATGGCAAGCCGATCCGGTTTGAATTCCTCGACCAATTGACGGATCATCAGCAGATGGTCGGGAAGGCTTTGCGCCTCCGGACAGAGACACACGACCTTGAGCCCGCCTTCCGCTTCCATCGTCTCGAAATCGACACCCCAACTGCGCGCGTTGCGAATGAGCTGACCGCGGCTTTCTTCGTAGCCAACCAGTAAGGAGCGTTCGCCGGCCGCGACGCCACCGGCCAGGAAATTGGTCACCAGCAGCGTCTTGCCGGTGCCGGTCGCGCCGCTGACCAGCGTAACGCTGTCGCGGAAGAAGCCCCCGCTCGTCATCCTGTCAAGATCGGCATTGCCGCTCGTTACCCGGGAGAGGTAGAGGCGGCTTAAGGCCGGCCTCCTTAGCCTCGAGAGGCGTCAATCTTCTCGGACAGCCAGGTCTTGATAAGGGACTGATAGGGCACGTCGCGCTTGTTCGCCGCGACCTTGATCCGTTCGAGCAGGCTATTGGGCAGCCGCAACGAGATCGAGGTCGACGACGGCTTGAGGTTGGGCAGGCGGACCCGCTCTGCCTTGCTCCAATCGACATGCTCACTGGAGTCGTTGGACTCCCAGAAGGCGCGCTCCTCGGCCTCCGATGCAAAGGTCGGAACCGGCTTAGCTGTCTTGGTCATAGTAGCCTCGCTCCTTGCGGCTCATATCCCGGGCGGAAATCACCCGGATCTTGGTGTCCTTGTCCCGAAGCGTGAAGGTGATGTGCAGCAGCCTTCCATCATCGGTGCGCCCCAGAGCATGAATTCGTTGCTCGATGGCGCTGTGCTTTGCGTCGGGAACGGTCAGCAACGGCTCGTTGAAGAACACCTGTTCCGCCTCGGCCTGGCTGACGTCGTGCTTGTCGATGCTCTTGCGGGCGTTGCCCGCATCCCAGTCGAAGCCGGCAATCCGTTCCCATTCGATCATCAGTGTATATTGCCATAATATACACGGATTTCAAGCTCCGTCAGGCGTGAGCGCTCCGCCCAGCAGATTTGGACAGCGTGGGGAGAGGAAAATGGGGGGCAAGGAAAACCCGCTCGCTGATCGGTCGGACCGGTGGCGCTGACGCTCAACCGCCAGCCTCGCAATCCCGGCCGCGTCGTCCGGCGCAGGGCTGAAAGCCCCGCTTGGCCTGCCGGGCAGGGAAGCTCACCAGGCAGTTGCACCGGCCCGCCCGCTCCGCGGGCCGGGTGATGTCTTCGGAAAGAAGACGAGAAAGGACCGGTGAAAAGGCCGCGTCCGCAACCCTCCAGGAGCATTCCAATGGAACTGAAATTCGTTGATCCGCGCTCGCTCAAGGACAATCCCGACAAGGCGCGCCGTTCCAAGTCCAGCCCGCAGGCCCCCTGCTGCTGGCGACGATCAAGGCTGTTGGCATCGTGCAGCCGCCCGTCGGGTGCGCTCCGGTCGGGACAATCCCGAATACGACATCAGGCTTCTCATGGCTGATGGCAGGATTAAACACGTCAGAGTATTCGGCCGCGTGATAAAGCACGATACCGGTCGACTGGAATGCGTTGGCGCGGTTCAGGACGTGACACAAAGCCGGCTGTTGGCGCAGGCGCACGACAAACTTAGGTCGGAACTCGCCCACCTCACGAGGATAATGAGCCTCGGCGCAATAACGGGCTCGATCGCGCATGAGGTCAATCAGCCTCATTACCAATGCCAGCACGTGCCTTCGCATGCTGGCGGCCGACCCGCCAAACATCGAGGTCGCGCAAGAAGCCGCGCGCCGCACCATCCGCGACGGCAATCGTGCGGCGGACGTGATTGCACGATTGCGCGCGCTTTTCAGCAAACGGCCCCCAACGATCGAACCAATTGATCTGAACGAGGCTGCGCGAGAGGTGATTGCACTGTCGTCCGGCGATCTTCAACGAAACCGGGTGGTGCTGCACACCGAGTTCGCCGACGGGCTTCCGCCGGTCGGCGGTGACCGGGTCCAGCTTCAACAGGTAATCATAAACCTGCTGCGGAACGCTTCCGATGCGATGAGCGGCGTCGATGACCGCCCGAAGCAGCTGGTGATCAGAACCGAATTGGACGAAGACGATCACGTGCACCTCTCCGTACAGGACGCCGGCGTTGGTTTCGGGCCGGAACGAACGGCGCGCCTCTTCGAGGCGTTCTATACAACCAAGAGCGAGGGCATGGGGATCGGGTTGTCCGTCAGCCGCACCATCATGGAGAGCCATAACGGACGCCTGTGGGCTGAACGGAACCGTGGCCCGGGTGCTACGTTCTCATTCTCCATCCCGGAGTACTTCGGGGAAGGGCTTCGCGAGGTCGGCACCGTGCGCGCATCGGCTATGGGCAATGCGCAGAGTCCAGCGGGGATTCGATGAAAGTTGTGCAACCACTCGTGTCTGTCGTCGACGACGATGAATCCGTGCGCGAGTCCCTGCCAGACCTGCTTAGAGCGTTCGGTTTCAACGCGAAGTCGTTCTCCTCGGCGGAAGAGTTCTAACCTCCGACAATTCGGCAGATAGGCCTCGTTATGCCCGCGGGATCCTGGTCGGCGGGGTCATCGCCGCCGCCGTCGGCAACGATCTGGTGCTGGCGCATTCCCATGATCCGCTCGAGACGGCCTAACCTAAGTCCTGATCCTCACTGGCGGACCGGCGATCTATCTGCTCGGGAGCGCCAACTACATGAAGGCGGTCTATCGTGTGGTGCCGGCATCCCGATGGCGGGCGTTCCTGCCCTGCTGCTCCTGGCTGACAGAGCTGGCGCACCCACGCCCGGCAGGCATCGAAGAAACGGTGTCCGGTCCTGTCGGGCGGACCTCATTCGGCAATCGTCGTCGGCAGTAGAGCCAAAGTGTGATCGCGGCCCAAACCGGTGCTCATGACCATGTTTACGCTTGGGACGTATGTGGCTGTTGTCTTTTGATATGGTATCGATAACATGCCTTGCGTGAAGTTGATTCCAACGGGTGGTTCATGAGCGATGCCGGACGCCGCAGAGAGCTTGTGCCCGAGTGTCCAGCGTTTTGCTTGGGCACATCGCTGCCGGCTGGTGGAGCGGCATGATGGCCAAGGCCGCCTCATCGAGACCGGGCGAGAGCCACGCCCCGACGATGGTCGACGTGGCGCGGCGGGCAGGTGTGTCCACCATGACGGTTTCACGCGCCCTGAAAGAGGGCAGCCTCGTTTCCAAGGCCACGCGGGAAAAGATCATGGTCGCGGTCAACGACCTCGGCTACGTGCTCGACCAATCGGCCGGCAGCCTGTCCTCGCGCAAGACTGGATTTGTTGCCGCGATGGTTCCATCACTCAACAATTCCAACTTCGCCGATACGGCGCGCGGCATAACGGATGAACTGGAGAGCACGGGACTCCAGCTTCTGCTCGGCTACACCGACTATACGGTCGAGAAGGAGGAAAAGCTGATCGAAGCGATGCTCCGTCGGCGGCCCGAAGGCATCATTCTGACCGGCGGCGCCCATACGGAGCGCGCCCGCCGGCTTCTTAAAAACGCGGGTATCCCTGTAGTCGAAACCTGGGAGTTGCCGGCGAAACCCATCGATCAGGTGGTCGGATTCTCCAACGAAGAGGCGATGGGGCTTCTCGTCAAGACGCTGGCCAGAAAAGGCTACAATAAATTCGGTTACATCGGTGGCACGACCTCGCGCGACACGCGCGGCAGCCAACGGCGCGAAGGCTTTGTCAGAGCCATTGAGGAACTCGGCCTGCCAACCGGGCGCCTCGTTTCCTTTGGCGTGCCGCCGATATCCATCGAGCAGGGAGGCCAGGCCGTCGTCAGCATGCTGGAGCGCTGGCCGGACACGCAAGCCGTACTCTGCGTTTCGGACCTTTCGGCCTTCGGCGCACTGATGGAATGCAAGCGCCGGGGCATGCGGATCCCGCAGGACATCGCCATTGCCGGCTTCGGCGACTACGAGGTAGCCGCCTTTTGCCATCCCGGCATCACCACCGTGAATGTCGACTGCTACGGCATCGGGCAACAGGCCGCCCGCAGATTGATCCAGGTGATCCGAGGCGACGAGAAACGACACGGCGAAGAAATCGTCCTCACAAGCTATCGCGTCGTCGAGCGCGAAAGCACCTGAGCTCCTGCATCGATTCAAACGCAGCGAAGGGCAGCCCAGCAGCGACGTTTCGCGAGACCATCACCCTCACGCATGACGGTGCCTTGAAAGCCGGAGCAGCGCGCGCCGTCACGATGGGCGTCGCAATCTCTCGTGGTCGTCGATGCGAGCGGCGAAGTCCTCGCCAGTCTGCGCATGGATGGCGCGCGGTTCCTCAGCATGCGTACGGCGCAGGCGAAGGCGCGCACCGCAGCGTCAATAAACGCCGCTACTGGCGGCATGGCGTTCGAAGCGGCGCTCTCAGCCGGTATCGCATCGCAGGGCGGCGTGACCAATTTGCCCCGGGGGCTTGCCGATCCGCTTCGGCGGACGCCTTGCGCGCGGCATCGGCGTCGGGTCGGGAACTGGCGAGCAGGATTTCGATGTGGCACACGCCGCCTTGGCGGCGGTTGGCGCCGACGTGATTTCATGCGATGTGCCGATGCGCCTCCAGCGCAACCGAAGGATCTTCAGAACGCGATCTGAACCTTCATGGATTTGTTTCGGTCACCGGCGATGTCGAAAGCCGCGACCGCCTCGTCGAGAGGATAGATGCCCGTCAGTAGCGGTTTGACATCCACCCGGCGGCGATTGATCAGGTCGACGGCGATCCCAAACTCCTCGTGGAAACGGAAAGTGCCCCGCATCTCGATCTCTTTCGCGACGACGAGGTTCTGCGGGATCGACAGATCGCCGCCGAGACCGAGCTGCACGAGCACGCCGCGCGGCTTCAGGACATCGAGCCCTGCACGCACCGCGCGTTCATTGCCGGAGGCCTCGAACATCACGTCGAAACTACCCTTGTCGACATTGTAGGCGGCGAGCTCTTCGCTGTTTGTCGCGACATTGATCGTCCGGTCGGCACCGATCTCCAGGGCCTTCGCCAGCACGCCCTCCATGACATCGGTGGCGACGATCTCGCGCGCGCCGTGGGCTCGTGCGGCGAGGATGCAAAGCGCGCCGATCGGCCCGCAGCCGGTGACCAGAACCCGCTTGCCGAGCAGCGAGCCGGCGCGGTTCATGGCATGCAGCGTCACCGCGAAGGGCTCGGCGAAAGCGGCTTCGTTGATGGAGATGTGGTCGGCTATTCTGTGGCACTGCCACGCCTCGGCGATCAGGCGCTGGCGGAAGGCGCCCTGGATGTGCGGCATCGGCATGGCGCTGCCATAGAAGCGCATGTCGAGGCACTGGTTCTGCATGCCTTGCAGGCAGTAGCGACAGGCATTGCAGGCTCGGCTGGGCGAGATCGCCACGCGATCGCCGACCGCAAGTGTGGAGATGCCGTCGCCGAGGGCCCGCACCGTGCCCGCAACCTCATGGCCAAGAATCATGGGTTCACGAAGGCGGATCGCGCCGAAGCCGCCATGGTTGTAATAATGCAGGTCCGAGCCGCAGATGCCGCCAGCCTCGACCGCGATCTCGACCTGTCCGGCGCCAGGGGAGCCCGGATCGGTCTCCTCGATCCGCAGGTCTTTTGCCGCGTGGATGACGATCGACTTCATGATGTGATCCCTTCTCAGACGACCGGTGTCAGCAAGGTCTGTCCGCCGAAATGGGCCGCGAGATTATCGCGAACGAGCTGACCCATGGCCTTGCGGGTTTCCACCGTGCCGCTGGCGTGGTGCGGTTGCAGCACGACGTTGGTAAGCTTCAGGAAGCGCTCGTCGATGGTTGGCTCGTTCCAGAACACGTCGAGCCCGGCACCCTTGATGGCACTGGATTCCAGGGCCGCGAGCAACGCGGTCTCGTCGATCGTGCTGCCGCGCGAAATGTTTATGACGATACCGTCTGCTCCGAGCGCTGCCAGGATCGACGCATTAATCATGTGTTTTGTGCTTTCGCCGCCGGCGAGCGTTACGATCAGAAATTCGCTGTCGCGCGCCAGTTCGACCAGATCGCCGACAAAAGTATAAGGAAGATCGTCGCGCTTGCGGTTGTCGAAATAGGAAATCGTGCAGTCGAATGCAGCGGCGCGCTTCGCCACCGCCGCACCGACGCGGCCCATGCCGACAATGCCCAGCCTTTTTCCACAGACACGCGTGACCAGCCCCATATTGCCCTTGCGCCAGCTTCCATCGCGTACATAGGCGTCGGCCTGCGGGATTTTTCGCGCCACGGCGAGCAGCAGCCCGATCCCGATATCGGCTACGTCCTCGGTTAGAACATCAGGTGTATTGGTGACACGAATGCCGTTCGCACTGGCATAGGCAAGGTCGATAGCGTCGGTGCCGACGCCATAGCAGGAAACGATTTCGAGCTGCGGCAGCTTTCCCATCAGCGCAGCACTTGCGCCAAGCTCGCCGCGCGTAGCGATGGCGCGGATCGCGCCGGCGTGGCTTGAGAGCAGCGCGTCCTTGTCCTCGGACTGCCAAAGTTTGTGGACGCGATACTTCGCCTCAAGATCTGCCATGTCCCAATCCGGATAGGGACCTGTCATCAAAATGTCGGTCACGGCATCATCTCCTGTGCGGATTTATTTTTCCGTTGACTATGTTATCGATAACATCCATGTCAATAGGGACTGGCGTCGCTGCGCTGCAAATCGTGGCCGCTCAGGAAACATTGCTCAGGAGGAGCATTTGGGCAGTTCATTGTTCGATTTGACCGGCATGCGGGCGCTGGTCACCGGCTCGGGACAGGGGATCGGCCTGGCGCTGGCCGAGGGGTTGGCGCAGCACGGCGCCGAAATCGTGCTCAACGGACGCAGCGCCGAAAAGGTCAAAACAGCTGCGGATGCACTGACAGCGAAGGGACACAAGGTCCATAGCGCCGTCTTCGACGTCACCGATAATGCTGCGGTGGCGAACGGCGTCGCAGAGATCGAGGCGACGATCGGCGCCATCGATATCCTTATCAACAATGCCGGCATGCAGTTCCGAATGCCGCTCGAGGATTTCCCCGCCGACAAATGGGAGGAACTCTTGCGCACCAACATCTCCAGCGTGTTCTTCGTGGGACAAGCGGTGGCGCGGCACATGATCCCGCGGCGGCGCGGCAAGATCATCAATATCGCCTCGGTGCAGAGCGAACTGGCACGGACGAACATCGCGCCCTATACGGCCACGAAAGGCGCTGTGCGCAACCTGACGCGCGGCATGTGTGCCGATTGGGCGAAGCATGGCTTGCAGATCAATTCCATTGCGCCGGGTTACTTCAAGACGCCGCTCAACCAGGCGCTGGTCGACAATCCCGAGTTTTCGGCGTGGCTGACCAGCCGCACGCCGGCGGGTCGTTGGGGCGATGTCGGCGAACTGGTCGGCGCGGCGGTGTTTCTGGCTGGACCGGCCTCATCCTTTGTCAATGGACACACGCTCTATGTCGATGGCGGCATCACAACCTGCCTCTGAGTCCTGGTCCATCGTCGTGATGGGTGTCAGCGGCTGCGGCAAGACCAGCATTGGCATCGCGATCGCGGCTCGTCTAGGGCTCGCTTTTGTCGAAGGCGACGCGCTGCACCCGCGCGGGAATGTCGAGAAAATGTCGGCGGGCATGCCGCTTACCGACGAGGATCGTTGGCCTTGGCTGGACCTGTTGGGCGCAGCCTTGCGCCATGCACATGAGCAAGGACGCGGGCTCGTCGCGAGTTGCTCGGCGCTGAAGAAATCCTATCGCGATCGTCTTCGCGATGGCGCCATTGGGCCCGTGCTTTTCGTATTTTTGGACGGTTCACGTGCGGTGTTGCAAGCCAGGCTCGCCGAGCGCCGCAGCCACTTCTTTCCGCCGGCGCTGCTCGACAGCCAGTTCGCCACACTGGAGCATCCAGGTGACGAGAAGCTGGTGGTCACAGTGGACATCGAGGCGCCTGTCGACACGATTGCCGATAGAGTGTTGCAGGGTCTGGGTGCACTTGGGGTCAGCCCTGTCAGCATCAAGGAAAAAGGCACGTTGAGATGACGCAACCAGCAAAAGTCGCCGTTGTCGGCGCCGGCATCATGGGGTCGGCGATCGCCACCCGCCTGATCGAGACCGGGCAAGCCGTGACGGTGTTCGATCTGGACAAGGCCAAGGTCGCCGCGCTGACTGCAAGGGGTGCGGTTGCCGCCGCGTCGGCGGCGGAAGCAACGCGGGCGAGCAGCTTCGTCGTCCTCAGTCTCAACCATGCCGATATCGTGCGTTCGGTGGTGTTTGGCGATGGTGGTGTCGCGGCTGCGGCGTCGTCGGAAAAGCTGCTGATCGACATGTCGTCGATCGATCCCGTCGACACCGCGCAGATGGCCAGGAAGCTGTCAGCCGAGACCGGCATGAAATGGCTCGACTGCCCGCTTTCGGGCGGCGTTCCCGGCGCGCTGGCCGGCAGGCTGACAGTCATGGCGGGTGGCGAGGCTGAAGACTTCGAACAGGCGCGCACGGTGATGCGGCATCTCTGCACCAACTACACACTGATGGGGCCGAGTGGGGCGGGGCAGACGACAAAGCTGATCAACCAGCTGTTCTGCGCCGTACTGTTCCAGGCTGTCGCCGAAGCCGTGAAGCTTGCCGAAGCCGGCGGCGTAGACCCGAAGGCAATCCCCGCGGCACTCAAGGGCGGGCGGGCCGATTCCAGCATCATGCAGGAATTCATGGCAAAATTCGCTGCCCGGGATTTTTCAGCCACCGGCCGCATCGACAACATGCTGAAGGATCTGGATTCGCTGCAGGCCTTCGCGCTGAAAACCAAGACGCCGATGCCGATGACCGGGCAGGTGGTCGAGATCCATCGCCTGCTGTGCGCCGCTGGATTGGGGCCGAACGATTCGGCCGAGATGATGCGTCTGCTCGACGGCAAGACCAGCTGATCCGTTGGCCTTATTCTTTGATGCTTGACGCCTAGAAATGTTATCGATAACATCATTTGGGCGATCTCGGGAGGAACGCATTGTGACCGAGCAAAAACTGATCGAGTTCAAGTCAATTACCAAGGAGTTCGGCGGCACCCGCGCGCTCTCCGACGTGACGCTTGATCTGCACAAGGGCGAGATCCTGGCGCTGCTCGGCGAGAATGGCGCCGGCAAGTCGACGCTGATAAAGACGCTCGCCGGCATCTATCGGCCGGATGGCGGCCAAATCCTGTTTCGCGGCGAGCCCTACCATCATCGCCCGCCGTGGCCGAACCAGCGCCAGCCCGTCGCCTTCATTCACCAGGATCTCGGTCTCATCGAATGGATGACGGTCGGCGAGAATGTCGGCTTGGCCCAAGGCTTTTCGCTGCGCTCCGGGCTGATCGACTGGCGATCGACCGAGGCGAGGGCGCATGAGGCGTTAAAGCTGGTCGGCTGTGACTTCGACCCGACGACACGCGTTCAAGATCTGACGCGCACCGAAAAATCGCTGGTCGCCATCGCTCGCGCCTTGGCTACCGAGGCCGATGTGCTGGTGCTCGACGAGCCGACGGCCAGTCTTCCCGCCGACGAGGTCGAGCGGCTGTTCGACGCCATCCGTCCGCTCAAGCAACGCGGCGTCGGCATGATCTATGTCTCGCATCGCCTGGATGAAATTTTCCGCATCGCCGATCGCGTCGCCGTGCTGCGCGACGGCAGGCTGGTCGGCGAGAAGAAGGTCGCCGATACGAAACCGGACGAACTGGTCGAGATGATCGTCGGCCGTCCGGTCAGCCAGGTTTTCAGCAAGGCTCAAACGCAGGCCGGCGAGACGATCTGCGCCGTGCGCGACCTGGTCTGCGCCGGTGCCGGCCCGGTGTCTTTCGACGTGCGCAAGGGTGAGTTGCTCGGCCTGGTCGGCCTGCGCGGCGCCGGGCAGGAACTGGTTGGCCGGGCGCTGTTTGGCTGCCAGGCCTTTTCCGGCACGGTGACGATCCGCGGGGCTGTGCCGGACCTGTCCAGCCCGATCGCGGCGATGTCGTCCGGCATCGGCCTGATCGCGCGTGACAGGACCGAAGAATCAATCGCTGGATCCTTGTCGATGCGTGAGAACAGTTTCCTCAATCCCGGCGCCGGCAAGCGCGGCCTGTTTTCCTTCCTTGCGCCTCACAAGGAGGCTGCGCTGGCGCAGGCGATCGGCAGTTCCGTCGGGCTGCGCCCCAACGATCCGAACCTGCCGATAGAAGCGCTGTCGGGTGGCAACCAGCAAAAGGTGGTCGTCGGGCGCTGGCTGCACACCGGGCGTACGTTGCTGATCGCCGAGGATCCGACGGCCGGCGTCGATGTCGGCGCCAAGGCTGAGGTCTACCGGCTGATCGGCCGCGCGCTTGAAGCCGGCCTCGCCGTCGTCGTGGTGTCGACCGATTTCGAGGAGATTGCCCACATCTGCCACCGCGCTTTGGTGTTTTCGCGAGGACAGATCGTTCGCGAACTCACCGGCAAAGACCTCACCACATCCGCCGTGATCACCGCGGCATCGGCTTCCGAAGCCGCCTGATCTTTCTGGGAGCGAACTCATGCAATCGATCGAATCCAGCGCACTCGAACCGACCCGCGGCGAAATGGCGGGTTTGTCCATGGGGCAGAAGGTCATCCGGCTGCTGCCGGTCTACGGACTGGTGATCCTGACCGTGTTGCTGATCCTGTTGTTTTCGATCCTGCTGCCGAACACGTTCCCGACGCTGCTTAACCTGCGCTCGATCATCTCCGACAAGGCGATTATTGCGCTGTTGTCGCTGGCGGCGATGATCCCGATGGCGTCGGGACGCATCGACCTCACCGTCGGCTACGGCATTGTGCTGTGGCACATCCTGGCCATCAGTCTGCAGACCATGTTCGGCATTCCGTGGCCGCTGGCAGTGACGATAGTGCTGCTTCTCGGCGCCGCGACCGGCTTCCTCAACGGCCTGCTGGTCGAAGTCGCCCGCATCGACTCTTTCATCGCCACGTTGGGCACCGGCACCGTGCTCTATTCCTTGGCGCTTTGGCACACTGGCGGCCGGCAGGTTGTCGGCGTGTTGCCCAACGGCTTCTACGCGCTCAACGGCACGATGGTGTTCGGGCTGCCGATCACCGGCCTCTACGTGCTTGGCATCGCCGTCGCACTGTGGATCATCCTCGAATATCTGCCGATCGGCCGCTACGTTTATGCTATCGGCGCCAACCCGAAGGCGGCTGCTCTCAACGGCATTCCGGTGCGCCGCTTCGTCATCGGGGCGTTCATCTCCTCGGGCTTCCTGACGGCGCTGACAGGCGTGTTGCTCGCCTCCAAGCTTCGCATTGGCCAAGCCAGCGTCGGACTGGAGTATCTGCTGCCGGCTCTCGTCGGCGCCTTTCTCGGCTCGACCACGATCAAGCCTGGACGCGTCAACGTCTGGGGCACGATGACGGGCGTCACCATCCTGGCGGTCGGCATTTCCGGCATCCAGCAGTTCGGCGGCTCGTTCTTCGTCGAGCCATTGTTCAACGGCGTGACGCTGCTCGTCGCCATAGGCATTGCCGGCTACGCCCAGCGCAAGCGCGGCGCAGCGCAAAGAAACAGGACCAAGACCGTCGCGCAGCCCTCGAAGTGACAAATCGAGCCAAACCCGTGGATCATGGAATGAACGACTACGAGGTTCTCGACGATCGGTTCGGCAAGCTGATGATCGGGCATGCCAAGCTCGAACGGCTATGGACCGGTAGCCGTTGGGCGGAAGGACCGGTGTATGTCCCCGCCGCAAGGCATTTGCTGTGGTCGGACATCCCGAACGATCGGCTGCTGCGCTACGACGAAAGCGATGGTTCCGTCAGCATCTTCGAGGCCCATTGTAACTACCAGAACGGCCACACACTCGACCGCGGAGGCCGCGTCGTTGCTTGCGAGCATGGCGGGCGCCGTGTCTCCCGGCTCGAGCATGACGGGCGTTGGAAGACGCTTGTCGAAACCGTTGCAGGCAAGCGGTTCAATTCACCCAATGACGTGGTGGTCAAATCCGACGGTACGATCTGGTTCACCGACCCGGTCTACGGCATCGAAAGCCACTACGAGGGCAAGATCGCCAGAGCGGAGATCGGCGGCTCCCATGTCTACCGGTTCGACGAGCTTTCGGGTGAGGTGAGCGCCGTTGTCACCGACATGGTGCAGCCGAACGGCCTGGCTTTTTCGCCCGACGAGACGATCCTCTATGTCTCGGACAGCGGCGCCAGCCATGTGCCCGGCCTGCCGCGCGCGATCAAGGCCTATGACCTTGCCGCCGATGGCCGCTCGGCGCTTGCAGGCGGCATCTTCGCCGAGTGCGGGGCTGGCCTCTTCGATGGTTTTCGCGTCGATCGCGACGGCAACATCTGGGCCTCCAGCGCCGACTCGGTGCGCGTCCATGCACCGGACGGAACCCTGATCGGCCGTATCCTGGTTCCCGAGCTCGTTTCCAATGTCTGTTTCGGCGGTCCCAAGCGCAACCGCCTCTACATCACCGCTCAGACATCCCTCTACGCCATCTACGTCAACGCACATCCGGCCGGTGTTGGTCCGGTGGCGGGCGACATCAGCCGGTGACATGTCGCCAACTCCAATCGAAAGCCGAGTTTTGAAAGACCATGCAATTTCTTGAAACCAAGGGAGGTACCAACATGCAACGCAGAACATTCCTGAAATCATCCGTCGCCTTGATGGCCATGACAATCGCTGCTCCTGTCCTGTTCGCCGGCCAGGCACGGGCGGACGCCACAGCCGACGCCATGGCGGTGGTCCAGAAATATGCGCAGAAGGTCACGGTCTGGGATGGCCCGACCACCGGTCCGAAGGCGCAGCAAGGCAAGACGATCGTCGTGCTCGCCGGCGACCTCAAGAACGGCGGCATCCTGGGCGTCACCAACGGCGTCGAGGAAGCAGCCAAGGCGATCGGCTGGGACGTCAAGGTGATTGACGGCGCCGGCTCGATCGGCGGCCGCACCGCTGCCTTCGGCCAAGCCATGGCGTTGAAGCCGAATGGCATCGTCATCAACGGTTTTGACGCGGTCGAGCAGGCGCCGGCGCTGGAACAGGCCAAGGCCGCAGGTATCCCGTTGGTCTCCTGGCATGCCGGACCGGTGATCGGGCCCGACGAGAAAAGCGGCGCGTTCGCCAACGTGTCGACGGATGCCATGCAAGTCTCCACGGCCGCGGCCGACTGGGCCTACGCCGATGCCAAGGGCAAGCCCGGCGTCGTCATCTTCACCGATTCGACCTATGCCATCGCCATTGCCAAAGCCGACAAGATGAAGGCGGAGATCGAGCGGCTGGGCGGCAAGGTGCTCGAATATGTCGACACGCCGATCGCCGAGACTTCGCAGCGCATGCCGCAGCTGACCACTTCGCTGCTGCAGAAATACGGCGATGCCTGGACGCATTCGCTGGCGATCAACGATCTCTATTTCGACTTCATGGGACCCTCACTTGCCGCCGCCGGCAAAGCCGGTACCGACGCGCCGATCAATGTCGCCGCCGGCGACGGTTCGGAATCGGCCTATCAGCGCATTCGCGCCGGTCAGTTCCAGAAGGTGACCGTCGCCGAACCGCTCAACTTGCAGGGCTGGCAATTGGTCGACGAGCTGAACCGCGCCATCGCTGGCGAAAAATGGTCGGGCTATCTGTCGCCGCTGCATGTGGTGACGGCCGACAATGTCGAGTTCGACGGTGGGCCGAATAACGCATTCGACCCCGGCAATGGCTACCGCGACGCATACAAGAAGATCTGGGGCAAGTAGGAGCCCGGCGATGCGGGCGCAATACGCGATGCGCCCGCATCTCATTCGCACGACAAATCCACGGATTGCACCGCGACCTGCCCTTGCCGGCCGGCGGCCATCCCAAGCGCAGAAAATCAGGAAACCCTCGCCATGATCATTCGCTACGCCCTGTTCGAAGGCGAAATCCACCCCGGACGCGAGAGCGAATTCCGGCGCTTTGTCAGGGAAAGGCTAGTGCCGTTGTGGACGCAATTCCCTGGAGCCGAGGAGGTGCGCGTTCTGGATGGCACGGCACGGGATGAGGGCGCCCCCGTCTATGCCATGGCGCTCGCCATCCGTTATCCCGACATGGACGCCTGCAACAAGGCGCTGCATTCCGACGTTCGCTTTCAGAGCCGCGATGTGACCGGAGAGCTGCTCAAGATGTTCACCGGCCGTGTGCATCACCATGTTTTCGAGGCCAACGAGTTTCCAACCGCTCGATAGGATCATCAAAAAAGCTTCACACGACATCGCCGACGCACGTCCAAAACTGGACACCAACGGCATCTTAGACGGGTTCACGCGTCGGCGGTGGACCAGTCCCCAGGGCTGCCAGAACTCGCCGCCTTTTCGCTCGTGCCAGCGGCTCGACAGCCGTAACGGTCAATCGAACAATCTGCGCGACGGAGTAGTCCTCGATCGCCAGCGTGAGCTGGCCGGCTTCGATCTTGGAAAGGTCGAGTACGTCGTTGATGAGCCCGAGGAGGTGGCGGCCGTTTGCCTGCACGCGCGCGACGGTCGTCTTCGCCTTGTCCGGGAGTTCGCCGTAGATGCCGTCGACCAGCAGTTCTGTGAAGCCCAAGACCGAATTGAGCGGTGTTCTGAGCTCGTGGCTCATATTCGCGAGGAACTGGGACTTGTGGCGGCTGGCGGTCTCCAGCTCCCGGCCTTTCTCCTCGATCTCGCGGAACAGCATGGCATTCTGGATCGCGAGCACCGATTGGGCTGCGAAGGTCTCCAGCAGGTGGACGACTTGCTCATGGAAGGCACCTGGCTTGTGGCGCCTGACGACCAGTGCACCTACGATCTTGTTGCGTTTAGCCATGAAAGACGACGATTCGCCCAAAGCATGCAAAAGGGGCCCATCGGCTCTCGCGCCGCGATGCAAGGCCAGGAAAGCCTTACGCCAGATCAGTTTGTGAAAAGTCATTGCCCTTGTAAAGCAGGGCAAGCCGATGAGCCTTCGCGCAAGCGTAGGCAAAACAATCGCCGAAATTGAGATCGGCTTTGTCCCCGACTGCTTTGCCGTATTTCATGCTGGCTTCGATCGCCCGGTCGCCGATGTCGCCGGATATCGTGATTTCCTTGCCGGCGATCTCGATCAAAAAGGCGTCGACGGTATCACGGGCTTGCGCCAGCATGTCGGCCGTGGGCTTGGCGTTCTTTTTGATGGCTTCGGCCGACGCTCGCGCGAGTCCCTGGACTGCCTCGAACCGGACGAGCGGGGAGATATACAGCGGCTTGGTCGCGGCCGCGAGCCGCTTTTCCAGTTCTTCCGCGCCAGGTTCCTCGTTCAGGATGGCAACGATCACCGAGGCATCGACGAACATCAGTCGTCGCCCCACATTTGGTCGGTGAATTTCTTCATATCGAAATCAGGGTTGGCTGGCCCGATCCGCCGCGCCATTTCCTTGACTTTGGCAAGTCTCTCGCGCAGCGGGACGCTGCCGCGGTTGCGCTCGATCTCGTGGCGCAAGGCGGTTCTGACGGCCTCGGTCTTGCTGCGCGCCTTGGTAATCTGCTGCAGCTCGACGGCCATGGCGTCGACATCGGGGTCGCGAATGAAGAGCGGCATTTTGTATATCCTCATGAGTGATATATGTATATCATATCGGAGATATACTCGCCAGCGAATTCGCGAGCGGCGGTTTTGATAAGGAGGGAGGGAGGAATCCAGCTCGCGAAAATCCGTCGGGAGGTTCGGTTCTGGTGCTCAGTCCTTGGAATTGCTCGGCGTCTGAAACACGTCGCTCCGGCCATGTCACTGTCAACGCCCACATGCCCAAAGCGTATCGACGCTACGTGCGCCGACGCATGCGCATCCCAACATCCGCGGCAGTAACTATGACCAGTGAAGGAAAGGAAGAAAGAATGCTGAAAACCCAGCACTTGATCAGATGCATGCCCTCGGGTTCGCCGGCATGGCGGCCGCCTGCGGGAGCTTGCCGAGCAGGACAGTGCTGGCGACCTAAGTCGCGACGAGTGGCTCGGCCTGATGCTCGATCGCAGCTCCAACTGATCCGCACGATTAGAAATGCAAATCTGCATTACCATCAATAGCAGAGGCCCGCGTTGTCGAGCAGTTGCCCCGGAGCTCGTGCCGGCCGCCCAAGGAGCGTACCGGTAAAATGGAGTGAAATCCTTAGCCGTTCCTTCATTCATCCCGGCTTTAATACTTCCATGGAATGGGGTGGCCGTATCTTGAGGCGGTTTGTTAGCCGTCAGCGACAAACAGGCGAGAGCGGCAACATTGCTACTATTTTTGCCCTGTCGTTGCCGATTGTCGTCGGCGCAGCGGGTCTCGGTATCGAGACCTCCTACTGGTATTTTAGCAGCCTGAAATTACAGGCGGTGGCGGATGCGGCGGCCTATGCTGGCGCTTTGGAAAAGGTTTCGGGATCTGACAAGCCAACGATTGTCTCCGCCGCGACACTGTCAGCGACGACGAACGGCTGGGACCCGTCAACAGGCACAATCGAAATCTTCACGCCCCCGTCCTCTGGCCCGAATGTCGCCCAAAAGGCCGTCGAGGTCATCGTCCATCAGAACCTCGATCGGTTTTTTACATCGATATTCACGCAAAACCCGGTCGGCGCACGGGCAAGAGCGGTGGCTCTTATCACGGCTGCTTCAAAGGCCTGCCTTACGGCGCTCGATCCTTCCGCTTCGAAAGCGGCGCTGTTTTCCGGCAGTTCCAACCTCAAACTGACCGGCTGCGTCATAATGTCGAATTCGATAGCCGCGGACGCCATCAAGCTTCAGGGATCGGCAAGCCTTCAGGTCGATTGCCTAATATCGGCAGGCGGTGTTTCGTTGAGCAACCCCGTGACGACCGTCTGCGCCAGTCCGATAACCCAAGCGTTGCCCGCTGCCGATCCTTTTGCCGACTTGCCGGCGCCACCGGCCACGAACCCCTGTCAAAACAGCAACCAGTCGACGTTGCAACCTGGAACATACTGCAGGGGGCTCAGCTTGAGCGGCAATGTGACGCTCTCGGCCGGGGTATACGTCATTCAGGGAGGAGATTTCAAAGCGAACTCGAATGCAAATATTTCAGGCGAGGGAGTCATCATCTATCTGGCCGGCAGCGCGGGCGTCAGCATGAACGGCACGGCCACCGTCAAGCTCAGCGCACCGACGTCAGGCACCTATTCGGGAGTGCTGTTTTACGGCGACAAAGCTAACCGGACGGGATCGAACACGTTTAATGGCACGGCAGATTCGCTTTTGACCGGCGCTTTGTATTTTCCAACACAGGATGTCAATTACCTCGGCAATTTCTCGGGCAAAGGTGGTTGCACTCAGGTCGTCGCCAGTTCCGTGCAGTGGTCCGGCAATGCGAACGTCAATCAGGATTGCACGAGCCTTGGAATGCGAGACATTCCGGCCACGCAATCGATAAAGCTTGTCGAGTAATCTTCGTGGCACGGTTACCAGCCCGAATGTTCGGGAGCGATTCGGGTATTGCCTCGGTGGAGTTTGCGCTGGTTGTGCCGATCCTTTGCCTGGTACTTCTTGCCATCATTGACGGCTGGTCTTTTGTATCAAGCGCGTTGTCGATGCGCGCGGGCGTGAAAACGGCGGCCAATCTCGTGATGCAAGGGGCAGCCGACGACGCGGCTACCCAGACCGTCGCCCTTTCGAGCTGGGAAAATCATCCCGATGACGCGCAGGTGACGCTGAGCCGGAAACATATGTGCGGGATCACCGTGGTCGATCCATCTGTGCTGTGCGACAGTTTGAAAGCTTCCGCGGTTTTCGTTGAAATACAGGCGACGGCCACCTGGTCGCCGCCCTTCAGTTTCGGCGAGTTTTCCCTCTCGCGCGAGCTCAGCCACAAACAGGTGATACGTGTTCGCTAAAGGGAGAGCCTTCATACGTGGGGCATCAGGCGGAGCCGCACTGGAGTTCGCGCTGATCGCGCCTATTCTGATAATGCTTTTGATCGGCATCTTCGCATTCGGCTGGGCTCTGAATGCCATGTCAAGTGTTCGCTATACTCTGGAAACGTCCTCACGAGCGCTGCAAATGAAGAATTCGCTGACCGAAGCCGAGATAAAAGCGATCGCCACGGCAAAATTGCTGAGTTTGGGATTAACCGACGTCGACGTAACAATAGCAATCGACGCCCCCAGCGGCGGCTTTCGAATGGCCCATCTGACCGCCAAATATGCGTTCGCGATCGAGTTTCCGTACTTCGACCGATACTCGATAAATTATGCGACAACTGTCACAGTTCCGTTGGTTGCGTCATGAGCGCACCCAATAGTCTCCTTACGCAACATGCGCAGTGATCGGCTTGTTCTTCTTTGCTTGCGTTCAGGTCTGCTTCACCGCCACCAGCCAGAACGTAGGCTTCGGCGCGGGCCTTCATCCTAGATCGGGGACGGCATGTATGATCACGGCCTTTGCCCCGGCAATGCGCGGCTTGCCGTCCCTCACCTCGGCCGCTATTCCCTGCCTAACGCCATCGCCCGCGCGCTGCACAGCGCGGACCGACGGCAGAGACTCCCTGATGGAGATAATCCCGGCCGCCGGCTCCGCGCTCGCTCACGATCTCGCCAGCGGAAAGTCCATGCACAGCGGGCGCTATCGCTTGACGGCGGTCGGCACCGGCCTGGCGACGAAGAACTTGGCGCAACGTCTGAAGGCGGACGTTGGCACCCCCTTCCGGGCGGACCCATCGGCTACCCGGAAGGGCAGCTCAAGAATCCTGACAGGGCGCTGTATCCAGGCCGAGGCAAGGGGCCGAGGCATATGGAAACCCTTTTTGACCCGACTGGACAGCGATCGCAGCTCGACGCGGGTAACAACGCTCCGCGATTTAATCCGGCTCGCGCGTGGGCGGTTGTGATATACAAGTGGGGTGCCTAACGGAGGTCACAATGGTTGAAGAAGGCGACAACCGCCGCGAACGGAGACAGCGCGTCCTGAAGGGTGCCGCGATTATTAACGGCATCAACAACTCCGAAATCACCTGCACCATTCGAAACCAGAACGTCGGCGGAGCCGAACTCAAGGTGCCGGTCGAAGCCCTGGTGCCGGAGCATTTCCTTCTCTACGTGCCGACCGATGGCGTTGCCTATCGGTCTGTGTTGCGCTGGCGCAGGAACGACCGTGTCGGTGTGCAGTTCACCGAAACAGTGCCCAAACCGCGCCTTCACTATGGCTGAAGTTCTCGTTGCACCAGCCGAGCACCACCGGCAGCAACAGTTGGCACTGACCTTCAACACAGCAAAGGAAGCCGCCGTACTGCCATGGGCAAAGGCTCAACTCACACAAGCCGTCGATTGTCTCGTCGACCTTCAGGTTCTGACCGCTCAGCGCGGCATCGCGCCAAAATGTCGCCGCATCACGTTCATCGGGAACGGACAATGATTGGAACCGAACTCGCCAGCGCGGGCTCGCGGCGGTAGACGACCGAGAGGCTCTGCCGCCCCAGAATTTCCCGGTCAACCGCCGCAACCCCGGGTCGCTATGCTATGATGCGGGCCAGCACCGCGAGGCCGGGCCCCGCCACGGCCGCCGCGGCCATGTCGGCCATCACGCGATTGACCAGCACAATGCTGGCGCCTGCCCCGTACTCGGCAATCCATTTCGCGCCGGGCGTGCCGGAAAGCCTTGCATCGAAGTAGATCGACAATTAGGTCGACGTCGTCAGTTGCCCTGACATCCTCGAACGTGACGGCATCGGTGATGAAAAGAGCGGTCGTCCATCCGCCGACGAGTACAAGGGCGCTCGCGCAGGTCGTCGCGTCCGCCAACGGCCGATCAGTTGGCAGGCCGCGGGCGCGGTCCCGGGCCGGGCTCGTAAACACCAACAAGACCTTCGACGTTGTTGCATTGATAGGCAATGCCAGCGCAAGCGACATTCGTAGATAAGAGTTCCCTCAACCACGCCCGGTTCGAGCAAGGATCGGGTAAACCGGCTCGGGACCCTACTGCTCGGCCAGCTCTGTTCCGGAACCTATTCAGCGGCACCAAAGTTGGGGTGGAGGTCAGGAGTGTGCGATGAGTTCCAAAACTGGGGATGGTCGGCTCTCTTTCATTGAGTTTCAGTCGCCCACGCTGGTCGAGAACGCGCCTGAGGACAGCGAATGGCTTCATGAGATCAAGTACGATGGCTACCGCACCGAACTGATCATTGAGGGCGGCAACGCGCGAGCCTTGACGCGCCGTGGCTACGACTGGTCGCACCGATACCGACGAATTGTTCAAGCGGCGGCGGATTTGCCGGTGAAAGCGGCGATCATCGACGGTGAGGCTGTCGTTCTCGGCGACACTGGCCTGCCGGATTACCAAGCGTTGGAACGGGAGTTGGGCAGTCCAGACTCGGCGAGGCTCATCTTCTATGCATTCGATCTGCTGCACCTCAACGGGCGCGATCTGCGGCAGCAGCCGCTGGTGAAGCGCAAGGCAGCCCTTCAGAAGTTGCTGAAGAACTCAGCGCCGACATTGACCTACGCCGAACATTTGGAAGTGGGCGGCACGGACGTGTTTGAACATGCCTGCCGTATGGGGTTGGAGGGCATCGTCTCCAAGCGCCCCAATGCCACCTACCGCTCAGGGGTCCAGACCAGTTGGCTCAAGGTGAAGTGCATCAAGAGCGACACTTTCCCCATCGTGGCATTTGTCGAGAAGCTGGGCGCTCACCCGCGCCGCATTGCATCCCTCTACATCGGTCGCCGCGAGGGCGACCGACTGCTCTATGCCGGGAAGGCTCGCAGCGGCTACACCTTGAGCGCTGCGCACCTGGTTCGAGAGCGGCTCGACCCGCTGATCATCAGCAAGTCGCCTCTGTCAGAGCCCATCGTGAAGCCGAAGGCGACGTGGGTCAGGCCAGAGGTGCTGGCCGAGGTACAGTTCAGCGGCGTCACTGATCGCGGCGTGTTGCGCGAGGCAGTATTCAAGGGTCTGCGCGAAGACCTCGTGCCGATCCCGGCCAAGCCTCCGGCGCCATCAAAGCGACGTGGGCCAGCCCGGAAACATGGCGCTCCCAGCGAGAACATCCTGCAATTGCTGCCTGACGCGGTCTCGCCCTCCAAGGACGAACTTGCGCGCTATTGGCAGAGGGTTGCCGATCACGCACTCGTCCATCTCGGCCACCGACCGCTGAAGCTGGTCCGCCACGCACTCGGCGCAACCTTCTATCACAAGGGCGCGTTGCCGAAGATTCCGGCCGCCGTGCATCAGTTGCGACTCCAGAAGCGTGAGGGTGGCGAAGGTGTGCGCGTGTGGGTGGACGACCTTGCCGGTTTGCTGGGGCTGGTCGAGATGGATGCGGTAGAGCTGCACCCTTGGAATGCCACCGTTGACGACATCGAGCATGCCGACCGCATAGTTCTGGACCTTGATCCGGGCGAGGGGGTCGAGTGGGATGAAGTCATCGAGACCGCGCTAACGCTCCGCGACATCATGGAAGCGGAAGGTCTGCAGAGCTGGCCGAAGGTGACGGGCGGCAAGGGAATTCACCTGATGGCCCCACTTGGGACGAAGATCACGCATGACAATGCCCGGCTCCTTGCCCGATCGTTCGCCAAGCGCCTCGCTGAAGCTCATCCTGATCGCTATCTGCTCTCCGCCGCGCCGGCAGCCCGAAAGGGCCGCATCTTCATCGACTACCTTCGCAATGGGCGCGGCAACACGGCGGTCGGCGCCTTCTCCCCACGGGCGCGACCCGGGTTCCCAATCGCCCGTCCCGTGACCTGGAGCCAGGTTGAGGCAGCCATCCGTCCAGATGCGTTCACCATTGACCGTCCGTTTAGGGCGGCTGCCAGAAAAGCAGCGTGAGCAATCTCGCAGCGCATTCTATTAGCAGTGGGCGAAGACGCCCAGCGATTCCGCCGAACATTCGATCATGTCAACTACTTGCCGGACGGGTCGATCTCTATCCAGGCGGGCACATGATCACTCGGCTTTTCCCAGCCTCGCAGGTCAGCGTCCACGCCCGCGTCACGTAACCTGTTCGAAAGTGATGGGCTGACGAGGAGGTGGTCCATCCGAAGGCCGGAACTCCGATCATAAGCGCCTCGGTAGGAGAAGTTCCAGTACGTGTAGATGCCTTTCTCCGGATGAATGCAGCGGACGGCATCCATCCAGCCACTGTCTAGCATTTCGGCGTAGGCCTGCCTGCTCTCCGGAAAGTAGACTGCGTCGCCCGTCCAACGTCTCGGTACCACGGCATCGATCGGCGTTGGCACGACGTTGTAATCGCCGCACAGAACGCTTGTGATCCCCTCCTTGACCAGTAGCTGGCCGTAGCTGATCAGACGGTCGAACCAGCGGAGCTTATAGTCGAATTTCGGGCCGGGCGCTGGATTGCCGTTGGGCAGGTAGATGCACCCCACGACGATCCCATCCACCTCTGCCTCGATATACCGGCTGTGAGTGTCGTCAGGGTCACCCGGCAGGCCGCGTCGACGCTCCAGGGGCTCCTTTCCCCGTGCGAGTATAGCTACACCGTTGTAGGACTTTTGCCCGTGCCAGATCGCGCCATAACCGGCGTTCCTGACGGCTTCCGCGGGAAATTTCTCATCCGAAGTCTTCAATTCTTGAAGGCACACGATGTCATAGTCGGTCTGACCCAGCCACTTGATGAGCAAGGGCAGGCGACCGTTCACGCCGTTGACGTTAAAGGTTGCGATACGGGTCATCCGAAATTCTCAACATCCCTTGGCGATTCGAGCATGGAAGGCTCAGATGTTGATGCTTGCATCATGCCGGCAAAGGGAGGCCTTGTCAGTCGTCTTTCTAGGCCGGTGATACCACGACATAAACTGATCCGCATGGGCTAGGAGCGCTCCTCGACCTTTGCGTGGCAATGCGCTCGCTATCCACTTCGGCGACCTTCAGCATCGACACCTCGGCGACGCGCAGGCCCGCGCCAGCGCCCGCCGCTTCACCCGCCCAGCAGGGCACAACCCACGCCGGAAACGAACTCAAAACTGGATAGAAACTGGGGGCAACGTCACCGGCCGCAACGATCAGCCCCCACCTACGTTGTCCGATGTAGGGGTTCGTATCTCTGAGCGCGGCCGCAGCTCCCTTCAGGCAAGATGCGCGAGCAGATGGATATCTATCTGACCGAAAGCAAACAGAAGCCCGGCGTGCCCACTGAAAGCACAAGCAAGCGCAAAGGTTCCTCAACTGATGCTCGGCTGGCGGCAATTTGATCGCCAGCCGAGTGATTTTGGCCGGTGGTCGGGGGAGACTGGCCAGCCACACGCTGGTGATTCCAACCTTTGCCGATGTGCTAATCAGCAACCTTCGTCGGTCTTTTTCACCTGGCCCGGCGCGGCGGTCTTGGCTGTCGTGTCCTGCTGACCTGGCGCCGCCTGCTGAGCGCTGCCAGTCTGCTGGCCGGGCGCGCAGTCTCTGGCCGAGTTCGAATTTGTGGTGCCGCTGGTCGTGGTCGTGTCGGTGCCTTGATCGCCGGACATGTTGGTGCCGCTGCTCGTCGTGCCGGTGCCCTGATCCGTCGTGCTGGGCATGGTTGTCGTGGTCGAGGTGCCGGTCATCGAGGTTCCGCTCGTCGACGTTCCGCTCGAAGTTCCACTGGTCGTCTGGGCAACGGAAAGCCCGGCCGACACCGCCAGCACGGCCGAAGCCAAAAGGATGCGTTTCATCTTCTTTCTCCTGTCTGAATGCGCGGGATGCGCCTGGCAAATCGAACAGGCAGACAGAAGGAGTGTTCCCCGATGAAGTTCAACTTTTGTAACTCTGGTCCTAGGTCAGCCTCAGGATGACGGGCGTATATTAGAAGCCTCTTGAAGAAGACGCTGCCCGCACCAGAATCCATGGCATGGCTCGCGAAATAGGCATTGGTGACCAGGTGGCGAGTGCTGCCACGGTTCGAAGGCGGATAACAGAGGACTGCGTAAGCCGTCTCTATCCCAGGTGACGACTTCCCACATCCATCATCGACCACACCAAGGTGAACCGAGGCCAGCAAATCGACCTAAAAGGCGAGGTCACGCGCATCGACGAGGACACCGTGACGATGGACCTCGGGCCGCTGGTCACGGTCGACCGTGACAAGGTCCGGTTGGTAGAGAAATATAGGCCGCCAAACCGACGAAAGGCACTTGTCGTTGCCCCGGATTAGAACCGACAACATCGCGACGGGCTATGAGGGCAGGCCGCATGACGGGCCGGTAGAGGACGAGTCGAAGCACTTGGTCTACTGCCCAGTCTGCGGCCAAACGTTCGACGCGCGCGACCTTGGACAGGTCTTCCACCACGCTGAGTCCCAGCACGAGCCGCTTCCGGTCGAGCAATAGTCCAGCTAGTTGAGCTCCGGCGGCAGACCGACGTCGAGACCCTTCAGCGCGCCACCGCGTACGTTGGATGAGAAAAGGTGCTGCGTGCACCGCGCCTTCCCCGCGCGCCGATGCTCCACCTGGACCGCAAAAAAGTCCCGCCGCACTGCCAGAACGGCGGGACCGATCAAACGCTTTGCACCAGGCGGGGGGATGCGGGGGGTTGGGCTTGCCAGGTGAGCGCGGACCGTAACCAACCCTAAGCGCCACAGCGGCAACGCGTCCACCAACCGCCGGTTGGAGCGATAGGACGACTGAGCCGCCGGCAGGTCAGGTCATCCCGGGTCGCTATCGCTCGCAACCAGACGGTAGCGGAAATTGTTGCGGATGTGGTCGTTGAAATAGCGGCCCTTGGCGAACGCCGCCCGGAACGCGGCAAAGGTTTCTGGCGGTACCCCCTCAAACTCGTACCGCTTGCCGCTGGCGACGAACCACACCGAGAGGGTTCTTCTATCCCGATCATATTCCATCTTGCGGATCGAAGTAGATGGCATGAGCACCACAGCCCCAGGGCCCGCGCCTTGCGGGGAGCGCGGGCCGATCGGAATACCGATCTGCAGCAATACCTGGAGGGGGAGGATTCGCTGCGTGCACCGAACTTTCGCGGCGATCCCGTGTTCCATCGAGATGCACAAAAAGCTAGCTGCACCTTTCGGCATCACGTGGACGTTGGATTTGTGAGAAAGCGCGAGCGTCAATACTGCTTCTGGTGATGGAATTTTCCCGTGAGACAGGCACGCTCCACGGCGAAAGGAGTGCCCCGCTATGACCATCCTCGCCTACAACCTTGCCAATGACATCAAAGGCTCGTGGAGGGGTCGTCTTCCTGCCGAACGAACTGCATCTGTATGTGGATGTATGTGGAATTCAGCCAGCCAGACGCCGATACAAACCCGGCTGATTGGATGAGCGTTGATGATTTCCTTGCATGGCGGCCGAAAGGCGCACTCCACGAGCGAGCGCGCGACAGCTTGGTCTCGCTCATTTGCAAGGCGCTGACAGGCGATGAGACAAGGGAAACCCGCGCCGAGATCGATTGCAAGCGCCATGGGTGGGCGGCTATTCGACGTTCCGAAGGCACCGCGACGATGCCGCCAACGCGATAGCTAAAGCTCTTATCGGTGACGCGCGCGGGCTTGGCTTTGAAGCGTCAGCGGAGCGACATTTGCACCTTTCGCTCGGTGATCGCATTTTCGATGTCAATGTCGCTGACGTAGCTAAGCTTTCTCACGAACCCCACGTACGACAAGGCTGGCGTCGTCAATTGACCTCCTGCAAGCCGAGACCGGAACCGGGATCGACCTTGCCGCGAAGCCGCCCGACGGCGTTGCCCGATGTAGGGCAGCGCGGTCGCGGCTCGTCGCGCACAGGACATGTGTTGTTCATGGCGACCCTAACAATGCGGCTGGTCTCGAAGAAACCGACCATGACATTGCCGCTCAGGCGTCAGCCGCCACTATGGCGGGGCATATGACGTCATGGCTCCCAAGCATATCGGCGCGGACGTCAACTACGCGTGGCCGACAGCCGAGATTGCAACCGGGCATTCGGGCCCACATCCCGGAGCGGCGTCGAGAACGCGCTTCGGCGTCTCTCGCCAGCGTGGGCGAAAGCCCGCTCGACCTCCGGGCGCCAATCGCCCGGTCCGGGCTGTCCCAAGCGCATCACCTCGTACATACGGCGTCTACTCAGTGGGATCGGCACAGTGCTTCACTACCAGGCAGGGACTGACGAGCCGCTTCGCTGCGGGTCAATCAAGCAACCGATACAATCCGCTGATTGACCAAATTCGTTACCACTCGAGGTCCCGCGTTGCCTTCGATATCCGCTCCGTCCAACACGGAAGCAAGCGAACTTCAAATGAGTCTGTACCACAACACCGCGCCGGCTATAGCTAAGTTCAATTCATCAGTCTCGTTGCAGAATTCGTTGTCAATAAGTCACTTGCGCCAGCAAGATAAATTGAGCCATTGCCGTTCATCTCGATCCGGTTGACCACAAAGATGCGAGGCTTACTGTCCGTCGACAATGCACCCACACCTGTAAGAAAAAGCTTTTGTGACGGCAGATAGACTATACCGCCTAGATCTGTATCGCCACCGCCAATGAGCGTGGAGGTTCTCTCCACGCCTTGGGGTTTTTGAGCTAGCGCGATCCCCATCCACGGACCGCTGGTCGGCGCCGTCAGGCGTAGCTTGGCGCCGGCCTGCATTGTAGTGGTGGCCTGATCGTCGAGTAGAACGATGGTGGTACCGTCAGCTGCATCGAGAACCGCGCCAGAGGAGAGCGAAAGCCCTCCCGTCCTGATGACATACGTTCCCGCAGCAAGATTGACCACCGCTCCGACCGACAGGATGAGCCCTCCACAAAAAGTGCCGGGAACGAGATTTGCGGTGGCGTTTTTGATCACCAGGTTATTGTAGGTGCAGACATTGTCTGTTGGCCAGACCACTCGGGAGATAATGGGATCTGCCAGCTCTTTCTGATCGAAAAGCGGTTGAGGGTTGAAGCCGGCAGACGGCCCGCAGGGGCCGACGACTGACGTCACCAATGTCCTGATGGACGATGCGCCATTCGTGGCTAGCGCAGACCCCGATCTTGAATTCACCTGCGCAACGCATTTCTGGCCATTTATCGACGAAGACCCCGAATTCGACCATGCGTTCGAGGCGGACCGATCTAGCACGAGAAGACAGACTGGGTATCGCGGATAGGCAATCGCGGTTGCGCTTCGGCTAATATCAAGTTTAACGACGCCAAGGATTGCCGAGAAGGCCAATTCCTGGGGTTGGTGCAATAGAACCGTCACAATTGTGGGATTGGTTGAACCAACCGTCTGGTGGGCGTCACCACTATAGGGACTTCGCGTGGCCACAAAGGTGGGGCTGGCGAAAGTATCAACGTTCTGCTGACGCTGCTCCGACGTCATATCGCTGCTGTTCGCGCTTGCCACGGCTAACTGAAGGGCCGTGGAGTCGGCTCCCTCCTGCAACTGTTGGGCAGTTCGGCTCACGCGCGCAAAGTCTATCGCCACTCCGACGCCCAACAGCACGACCGGCAAGACCAACGCAAACACCACGGCGAGGTTGCCGCGTTCTGAACGCCAAAATCGTTCGGTCACCCGCATGAAAGCCCCCTTCATTTAGCTGGGACTAACCTAGAGGCAGCATATTGAGGGTCCGTTTCGCCAGCGGGTAAAGTTGTCTCGATCGCAAATCAGCTTGCGGGGAGCAGCTGAAACAGCGTCTCAAATTCACCACGATGACGCCGCCGAGCGCCGGCGACCACGCCCCGCCGTCTGGCGCCGGTCTGGCGATCGTCAAGGCCGGCCCGCGCGCATCATCGCGCGCGGGATGGCGTCTCGCGGTCGCGTACTCGCCATGTCGCCTTGGCGGACTGATCATTTTCGAATTGCTCCTCAGAGATATGCATCGCCGTCGGCGCGGTATTCAAAACAGGACCAATGCGATGGCTGTCTGGACTTGGCAAATCCCCATCCGGCATCCTTGCCGCAGTCGAGATGCTCGCACCTGACGGCGCTCATGGTGAAAAACGCCTGCGCCCGGTAGAGTTCTGCCCGGAAAACGCCAAACTAGAAGAAGGAAATCGGGCGTCAGGTATTCGCAACGTTTGGTCGAAGCAATTGATTGACAAGGCTTCGAGTTGGCACGCCTCGTGTGCTTGGGAGGGGCCGGGCCACAGATGAAAATGACGGATGCCCTTACACAGCGCTTAATTTCTCATTGAGTTCGCCATGGACATTTCCGGCATGCCTTCCGGGGACGAGGTCGACAGCTTCATTATCCCGCCGCCGTCAGGCGCGCGGTCGCAATCGGCCGTGCGCGGGGCTGCATAGCATGTCTGAAACTTGCTCTCGCTCGCTCCAAAGACGTGCTCATCAATCTTCACTTCCCCATCGCAACGCCGGCGGACGTACGGTAGCCAGCGGTCGAAGGCATAGCCGACACGACCACGGATCGTTCCGAAAGCATCCAAGCTAGCCGCTCATCCATTTTGATTGGATAAACCGTGATCGCGCGGCGCCAACCTGGTCGCGATATCTGGCGTTGCCCGCTCTATCGATCTCGACATCCGGGATAGCAACAATCTGAGCTTTCGCGAGGAACCGCATGCGGTCGACGCGGTCGCTGCGGGCCAGGGTATCGCTATCTGCAGCGACGTAATGGTCAGCCACCGGAGCGATGGTCAAGTTATGCGCGCCAAACGCAAGAGTTGTCGCCATTCCCGAAGAACATACCGTTTGTGAATTTTTCGCAACGATTTCGGAGCCGCTTCACGACTTGTCGAAATGGCGAGGGCAACCTGAGCCGGTGCTTGCGGAAGAAGCGCCGAGCCAATGGAGGATCAGATGAGCGTCGCTCCCGTCATTCGCATGCCCGACCAGAATAAGGGGGTCATGCTACGTGGCTATCCGATGGTGTTCCTTGTCACCGGCAAGGATACGAAACACACGAGCATGTTCGACTGGACGATCCCGAGCGGGTTCGCTACCGGCCTTCATGTTCATCGCGTGCAGGAGGAAACCTTCTACCTTCTTGAGGGCGAATGCGTCTGGCATGTTGGGGACAAGACGATCCGCGCGACCGGGGGCACCTACCTGTTCATTCCACCGGGCATTCCGCACAACATCACCAATGTCAGCGAAGAGCCGGCGCGGGTGCTGATGACCGTCTCTCCGCCTGGACACGAACACTATTTTGAAGAGCTTGCCAGGCTCGCTGCGCACGGCCCTCCGGATCCGAAAGCGCTTGCAGACTTGCGGAACCGTTACGACACTGACCAGCTCTCTACCTTGACAACAAGAGCCTAAGGTCGATTTGCGATGTCGGGTGATGGCGCAGCGCCGCTCATGGCGTCGGCACCTGCGATGTCCTCTGTTGTGGCGCGTTGGTCGGGTGCAGTCGTCTGTCCGGCCTGTAGATGCAGCCATTCGACGCTGCTGGCCCTGATGGGGTCGGCGAACTGGGTCCCAATCTGCTTTGCAGACTATGATGCCTTCGACATGGCACGGTCATCCCTGTTCCCGGCCTGACCGGTGTCGCCAACAGCTATGACGACACGCCGGTAGTGTTGGGCTGATAGCCATGGGCGACCAAATCGATAGGTCGCAGCAACAGCAACTTGATCCTGCAGCCGACTGGGAGCTTGCGGCGGACGAAGCCCTCCCGGCCCGTGGTGGGCCAGAGAAGCAGCAAAGGCGCTTCTTGTCGCCAACGCTGCCCTGGAGCGTGAATTGGCCTTGGCGGCCCCCGCTGTGAGCCATGGGTTTAGCCGAAGATGGCACCGCGGGTCTTGCCCGACCGGACGCGCAGCTTGTGCTGGTCGGCATCCTTGCCCAGCCCCGCAGTTCGGCCGGGTTCGTCGCTCGTCGTGCGAAAGGATCGGCAATCGTGCGCGGAGCGAAGAAGCCATTCTCGGAGTACTGGACCAGTGCCATTCTCACTGCCTAATCGCAAAATGCCTCATAACCTGACGAGATATAGCGTCAAAATGGGAGGTCTTTGAGAGAAGAAGCTCACAATGGGGAATAATAAGCCGTGACCATGCGGTGTTTAGCTGGTCTATTCACCGCATAAATTGCGGCAAATGATCTTGCATATACGACGATTGAGGCCCATATTCGACGCAAAAAGTGCGGAGAATATGGCGACCTATATCTACGAGCTTGAAAACTGGCCGCAGTTCGAGTGGCGCAGCCAGGACCTTGCCGATCAACTGGCGACGGTGCGCCATCGGCAGGGCCGGCTGCTGGGGCGGATGGAGGCGCTAGGCTTCGAATTGCGTGCCGAGGCGATGCTTCAGACCCTAACGGAGGACGTTCTCAAATCCAGCGAAATTGAGGGTGAAATTCTCGACAAGGAACAGGTGCGGTCGTCCATCGCCCGCCGACTGGGCATGAATATTGGCGCACTGGCGCCGGTCGACCGCGATGTCGAGGGCGTGGTCGAGATGATGCTCGACGTAACTCAGAACTATCAGGCGCTACTTACGGGTGAGCGGTTGTTCGCCTGGCATGCGGCCCTGTTTCCGACGGGTCGCAGCGGCATGACGAAGATTATCGTCGGTGCGTGGCGGCATGAAGCCTCTGGTCCGATACAGGTCGTCTCAGGTCCCATCGGTCGGGAGAAAGTCCACTATGAAGCTCCAGCAGCGGCCCGGCTTGAGCTTGAAATGGCCTCGTTCATCGACTGGTTCAACGGTTACGCGCCGCTTGATCCCGTTCTGAAGGCGGGGGTCGCCCATCTATGGTTCGTCACCATCCATCCCTTCGAGGATGGCAACGGCCGTATCGCCCGCGCGATCGCCGACATGATGTTGGCGCGATCGGAGGGCAGCGCTCAGCGGTTCTATAGCATGTCCGCGCAAATCCGGGCGGAGCGGAAGGACTACTACGCGATCCTCGAACGGACGCAGAAGGGCAGTCTCGACATCACCCCTTGGCTGCAATGGTTTCTAAGCTGCCTCGACCGCGCCTTCAGCGGGGCCGAGGAGATTTTGGCCAATGTGCTGCGAAAGGCCCGTTTTTGGGAGGAGATGGTCCAACGACCTCTAAGCGAACGCCAGCGCAAAGTCGTCAATCGGCTCCTGGACGGCTTCGAAGGCAAGCTCACCTCCTCGAAATGGGCAGTGCTGACCAAGACCTCACCTGACACGGCCTTGCGCGATATCAATGATCTCCTGGCGCAAGGGATACTCGTGAGAGATGAAGCCGGTGGGCGAAGCACGAGCTATTCGCTGGCAGGATTGGATGACGGGCCGGATCGCGCGCCTCGGCGACATCGTTGAAACAGGAGCGCGAGCCAACAGCGCGCGCCCAAAGCATGATTGGCCCGCTCGATTGGTTCGGAGAATGCGTCTATGCCGTTTGTCGCTCGGCACTGGTCCATCGGGTTCGGTCGCAAGCCGTTAGGGCCAGTCATTGACGAACTTTCCGCCTTGATAGCCGCCATTGAAGCCCCAGCGAGCGGTTTGATAGGCTGCAAAACCCCTGAATCGCGCTTTGGCTTTGCCTAGGCACCCAACGCCTTCTGGTTTCGCCATCCTGACAGCACCACAACCCGTACGGCAACCGACGCTGGGCCTGACATTTTATCTCCTATTTCTGCGCAGCCGCAACTCGCTGCAACATCGGTTTTGACATCAAGCCATCAGATGCCATCTTGCTAGCAGGCGAAATGAGCCTATACATGGGTGCCAAGGAGTGCGATATGGCCGAGCCACAACTCTCAGTCCGCAGCGCCAAGGCGCGTGATCTTGCACACCGGCTTGCCCGTCGTGAAAACCGCTCGATTGCGGAGGTGGTCGAGCGCGCCCTCGAATCTTACGAGGTCCGCGAGGCCGGTCGTGAGCCTGCTTCTGCCTTCTACCCGCGGCTTTCAGCGCAATCCGGCACAGACATCGACCTTGAGGCGGTGATCCGTGAGAGTCGCCGGCCGAATCGAGGCGTCGAGCTTTGATCTTTGTCGATACGAACGTCGTTTCCGAAACGTTGAAAAAGACCCCAGACGAGGCAGTCATTGCCTGGCTGATCCGATACGATGCCGAACTCGCGCTTCCAACCGTGACGATTGCCGAGATCGCGTTCGGCATCCAGAAGATAAGACCGGATCAACGTGCCGAACGGCTGGAGCAAGGGTTGTCGGACTGGCGCCGGCGTTTCGCAGACCGCATCTTCGGTCTGACAGAAGAGGCTGCGCTGGTTTATGGGGAAATTATGGGTGCTGCTGCTCGCCAGGGACGCGGCATGTCGGCACCCGATGGCATGATCGCGGCGATCGCTCGAGTAAACGGGGGCCGCCTCGCCACGCGCAATCTGACTGACTTCGAGACGGCAGGACTCGTTCTGACATCTCCGTGGGAGTTCTGAAGCGTTTTCCTGTCGTCGCTTTTGTTCAAGCCCCCATCTGCCTGTCAAAGACGGGCTGAAAGGCCGTCAAAGCGCAGGCGAGCGATATCAGGTCAATTTGCATGTCGTCAAAATCCCCTGAAGGTCACTCGAAGCGCCTCAGCGGCAGCCTGACCGGGTACGGCAACCGACCTGCCTTTTCTTCGGGAAAACCATTAGGCTCGCTGGGCTTGCGAGACGGCGAGAGATGCCCGATCTGAAACAGATGCCGGATGTGAAACAATTGAAATTGCTCGGCGTCCTGGCAGCGACGGCGATCGGTCTATATGTCTGTTATCTGCTGGCGTGGCCTTTTTTGCCGGCATTGACCTGGGCGCTCGTCCTGGCAATTATTCTGTCTCCGGCTCACCGGTGGGTTGAGAGACGGGTCGGAAATCGAAACCTGGCAGCGCTGATATCGGTAAGCGTCGCGGCGATCGCCGTCGGCCTGCCGCTGGCGCTCGTCGCACAACAGCTCGTTCGCGAGGCGGTAAACGGAGCGACTTATCTGGAGGAGGTCATCCGCGGTTGGGACGCAGTCGGCTTCATGTCTGGCTATCCCACGCTTTCGGCCATTGCCCAATGGATCGAGAACCAATTCGATCCGGCCGGCTCAGTCGCCGCATTCGTGCAATGGCTGACGGGACAAAGCACATCGCTATTGCGTGGCTCCATCTATCAAGTCGCGATGTTCGGCCTGACATTTTATCTTCTGTTCTATTTTCTGCGCGACCGCCAACATGGCCTGCAAGCCGTCGCGGGCCTTTCGCCCCTGCGCGCTCCGGAGACAGCCTACATCTTGTCTCGCTTTGCGGAGACCGTCTATGCAACACTGCTCGGCACCGTGTTCGTCGCCGCCGTCCAGGGAACATTGGGTGGCCTGATGTTCTGGTGGCTCGGCCTGCCGACGCCAGTCTTTTGGGGCCTTGTCATGGGACTTCTTGCCATCGTGCCCGTGCTCGGGGCGTTTGTGATCTGGGTGCCCGCAGCGGTCTATCTCGCACTGGAGGGAGCTTGGGCCAGCGCAGCGATATTGACCGTCTGGGGCGGCGTGATCGTCGGCGGCATCGACAATCTGCTCTATCCGATGCTTGTCGGGAATCGGTTGCGCCTCCACACGGTGGTGGCCTTTATCGGCGCGGTCGGCGGCATCGTCTTGTTCGGAGCATCCGGCCTTGTCCTCGGACCTGCGGTGATCGCCATCACAATCAGCCTCATCGACGTGCTAAAGACTCGATTGACCGACCGGCCGACGCCGGCGCGCGCTGGTGAGCTACCGCATCAGTCCGTGACGGATTGATCAAGCGCGAAAAGGGCGCTGGTCTTCGAGTGGTAGCGCGAAACCTGAACAACCTCTGGGCAGAGATCTCAACGAAGGCAAGCACATCAGCCAGGCTGCTGTATTGCGGCAAGCTTCCAGTCACCGCCGTTCTGCCGCGTAAAGGTCCACAGTTCGGCCGTCTCCGTCGGCTGATCGGCCCCGCCCTCAACGATCTTGCCGCTGATGCGGTCGCGGGTCACGTCGCGAGACTCATAGCGCAAAGCAGCCGTCGCGTAGTCGCGATCACCCTCCCGCCAACTTTCCGCAATATCGGCCTCCAGCAGGCTGACGTCCGACACGTCGTTCCTGACGCCCTTTTTGGCATTGTCGGCAAGTTCCTCGGACAGATAGGACACCATCTCGGGTGTCACCAACCGGCGCAATGCAGCATGATCTTCGCGCCCGAATGCCTCCTGAACTTCCGTCAGCCGTTGCTGGAACGTGTCGAGGTCGGTTTGGGTGAGTGTGATCTCATCGGAAGCGTTGGCTTGGCTCGTTCCGCCAAATCCTGACCCGATGCCGGTAATGGAGGAAGTCGGGCCGTTGCTCGGCTCGTGCCGCGCTGCTGCGTTTCGCGCAAAGGTCCCGGTGCCCCGCGAGGCACCAGCCGTAACGGACGCTGGGCTTTGCGCCGACTGCAAGCGGAAAAAGCGGATCGCCAGCATGATCGCGCCGCCGAACAGCAGTACTTGGAGCAAAAGACCCAACATGCCGGCCAAGCCGCCGAACCCATGACCCAGAAGAACGCCGATCAAACCGCCGAGAAGCAGCCCACGTATCATCGATCCGCCGAGGCCGTTGAAGAAGCCCGGGCCCTGGAATGCCTGCGGCTGACGGGCCGCATTGTTCGCGGCCGCATTGGGCGTCATCGAGCGCTCGACCGGTGCGGCCGGTTGCGGCGCAACTCTGGTCGGCGGGACCGGCTGGAAAGTGCGCATGCCGCGACTGCCGAAGCTGCCGCCACGGCGCGCATCGGCGTGATCCACAGCGACCATGGAAAATGCCAGGAACAACCCCGCAAACAAAACTGCAAACCGTCCCCAACGCGAAATCAGCATAGGCAAGTCCTCAAGTGACACTCTTTCCGCTCATATGGGGTGCGTCGATCGAAATAGCAGTGAATCGTCCGTCGAGATATTTTCGGGCGGCATGGTCGGCCGCCCGCCAGTGTTCACGACGAGAATGTCTGCCCTACCCAAGCGCGATGATCGCTGTTCGACCACGCAGGCTCCCGCACCCGGTCGAGTCAACAGCATCGCTCATGCAAGCCTGTGGTCATCGATCTCCCCGGCGATGATGCCGAGGGTCTCCCGGCGAAGACTCGATTGACTTACAGCTTTCCTGTGTACTATCAACATATCTGGAAAACCTGCCATACAGGTTTGCCCACTCCTGAACTGGAGATTGCGTGAGCACGGCCGTATCCGCAAAACATTCCGACGCAGCGAGCCTGGTCAGCAATACGATCGGCGAGATCACGCGCCATATCCGCGCGCATGAGCTCGGGCCCGGCGACCGGCTGCCCAGCGAGGCCGCGCTTTCGAGACAATTGAGCGTCTCGCGTACCGTGGTTCGCGAGGCCTTCAGCTCGCTCGCCGCCATGCGGCTTATCGACCTGAGGGCGGGCAGACGGGCTACCGTCGCCGAGCTGGATTATGGCGCCATGTCACTGGTGATCGAGCATGGCGTCCACACCGAGCAGATCACGGTGCAGCAAATCTACGACGTGCGCCGCACGATTGAGACCCGCACTGCCATGCTGGCGGCCTTGCGCAGAACCGCCGACGAAGTGGAAAGGATCAGGACGCACGCGCTCGCCATGCGCGAGAATTTCCAGCGGCCGGAACAGGTCATGGAGCACGATCTCGCCTTTCACCTCGAAATCGCCAAGGCTGCGAAGAATCCGGTTTTCAGCCTCATCGTCGGCGCGTTCGAGCGCGTATCGCGCCAGACCTGGCCGATCGGCTGGCGGACCCGCCCTTCGGATGCCGAGCAGTTGGCGATGATCCAGATCCATATCGACCTCGCCGAAGCAATCGAGACCGGTGATCCCCAGTCGGCGCGTGACCTGATGGCGAGGCATTTTGACGAGAGCGTCAAGGCCCTGCTGGCGGCCGGCATCGCCTGAGGAGCAGGGGCGCAATGAAGATCACGAAACTGGAAACGCTGCGGCTGAAGGAGCGGCCGAACCTTCTGTGGGTCCTGGTTCACACGGACGAAGGCCTCGTCGGACTCGGCGAGACCTTTTTCATGGCTGAAACCGTCGAGACCTATCTGCACGAATATGTCGCGCCGTGCGTGATCGGGCGCGACCCCTTGCAGATCGACCTGCTTGCCGCCGACCTCGTCGGCTATCTCGGTTTCCGATCGACGGGCGCGGAAGTCAGGGGCAATTCCGCTTTCGATATCGCGCTTTGGGATCTGTTCGGAAAGGCGACGGGTCAGCCGATCGCACAACTCCTCGGCGGGTTCACCAGGCACGAGATCAGGACCTACAACACCTGTGCCGGAACCGAATACATCAAGAAGGCCACCGGGCAGACGACTGCCAACTACGGGCTCGACAAGCCCGGCGACGCCTATGATGATCTGAACGGCTTCCTTCACCGCGCCGACGAACTGGCGCATTCGTTGTTGGAGGAAGGTATCACGGCCATGAAGATCTGGCCCTTCGACATGGCCGCCGAGAAAACGCGCGGCCAGTATATATCGCAACCCGACTTGAATTCCGCGCTGGCGCCGTTCGAGAAAATCCGCAATGCGGTCGGCGACAAGATGGACATCATGGTTGAATTCCATTCAATGTGGCAGCTGCTGCCGGCCATGCAGATCGCTCGCGAGCTTGCCCCCCACAAGACCTTCTGGCACGAAGATCCAATCAGGATGGACAGCCTGTCCAGCCTGAAACGCTATGCCGAGGCTTCGCTGGCGCCGATATCGGCTTCGGAAACGCTCGGTTCCCGGTGGGCCTTCCGCGACCTTCTCGAAACCGGAGCGGCCGGTGTCATCATGCTTGATATCAGCTGGTGCGGCGGGCTCTCGGAGGCGCGCAAGATCGCTGCCATGGCTGAAGCATGGCACCTGCCGGTCGCGCCACACGACTGCACCGGTCCAGTGGTGCTCGGCGCATCGACCCACCTGTCGCTGAATGCGCCGAACGCGCTTGTCCAGGAGAGTGTCAGGGCCTTTTACAAGACCTGGTACCGCGACCTTGTGACCGCTTTGCCGCAGGTGAAGAACGGCATGATCACCGTGCCCCCCGGACCGGGCCTCGGCATGGAACTGAACCCGGAGATCGATCGCGCCTTCACGGCGCTTCGACGGGTGAGCGACGCATCTACTCTCTGAAAATGAACCTGAAGCAGCTTTCTACGGAGGAGGAGAACCATGAAGAAGCTACTTATCTCGGCAGCCTTGGCAGCAGTACTGGCTGGTGGCTCGGCAATCGGCTCACGCGCACAGGAGCCGATGAACATCGTCTTCACGCATCATTCGTCGGCGTCGAACCCGTTCTGGCAGGCGGTGAAGAAGGGCTTTGACGACGCCTGCGCCAAGATCCAGGCCAATTGCCAGATGGTCTTCACGCAGACCGAAGGCTCGATCGAGCAACAATCGGCCAACATGCAGGCGGCGCTCGCGGCAAAACCGGACGCGCTGATCACCTCGATCGTCGACAACAATGCCTTCGACCAGATCATCGCCGACGCCCGCGCTGCCGGCGTCACGGTCATCGCGTCCAACGTCGACGACACCGAGGGTGCAGCCGGCAATGCCCGCCAGGCTTTCATCGGCCAGGGCTTCATTCCCGCCGGCTACGAACTCGGCAAGAAGATGTCCGAGTTCTTCCCCAAGGAAGGCAAGATCAGGGCGCTCGTCGGCGTCTCCGCGCCCGGTCAGAACTGGTCGGAACAGCGCGCTGCCGGCGTCATGAAGTTCCTTGAGGAATACAAGGCCGCGAATGCCGGACGCGAAGTGGTCATTGAACGGCTCGACACCGGCACAGATGGCGCCGTCGTCGCCGATCGTGTTGGCGCCTATCTGTCTGCCCACCCGGACACCACGGTGTATTTCGACACCGGCCTTTGGCATGCCTACGTGGCCCAGGTCCTGATCGATCGCGGCATCGAGCCGGGCAAGGTGCTGATGGGCGGCTTCGACATCGTCTCGGAAGTCCTGCAACAGATGGAAGCGGGTTACATCCAGGTCCAGGTCGACCAGCAGCCCTACATGCAGGGCTTCATGCCGGTGATGGAAGCCTATCTCGCCAAGAACGTCGGTCTGCTGCCGGCAGACATCGACACCGGCAAGGGCATCATCGTCAAGGAAGACGTGCCAAAGCTTAAGGAACTGGCCGCACAAGGCGTGCGGTAGGCGCGAAGCCGGCGTCCTCTCCTCGTTCTTTACGCGGAGAGGGCAAGGGGAGGACAGGCAGCACGGCCTTGGGCGTCGGCTCCGTCCCATCCTCCAACGGCATCTCCCTTGTCAGGGGCGGTAGCAGACAGACTGCCGCCATCCCCTTGCCGATGCGACAAGCCAGCGCAAACAATCCCAAGCCGGAGCGAATGATGAAGCGCTTGATGAAGATCTATCTGGAGAAGCCGGAGCTTGCGGCGGTCGTGTTCCTGCTCCTCCTCCTCCTCGTCTTTCAGATTCGCTCGAACGGCGTATTTTTGAACGCACAGAACGTGCGCGGAATGCTTGGGCTGCTGCCCGAAATGGGGCTGGTCGCGATCGGCGTGACCCTGCTGATGATATGCGGCGAGTTTGATCTTTCGGTAGGCTCGGTATTTGCGCTGACCCCGATGACCATGGCGGTGATGCTGGCGGCAGGCGTGCCGTTCGCGCCGGCCTTTGCCGCCGGGCTCGCGATCGCCGCCCTGATTGGCTTCTTCAACGGGTTCATAACGATTCGTTTCGCGATACCAAGTTTCATCACCACGCTTGGCATGCTGTTCATCGCGCGTTCGCTGACGGTGGTAATCTCCGGTGGCTTCCCTCCTGTCATCCCGGCCAACGCTCTGCCGAAATGGCTGTTTACGATCTATGTGGGGCCGGGCGACCTCTTTCGCATGTCGTTCTTCTGGTTTCTCGCCGTGGCAATCCTGGTGACGGTGCTTCTGTCGCGCACGAATTTCGGCAACTGGGTGCGCGCCACCGGCGGCTTTCTGCCCGCCGCGCAATCGATGGGCATCCCGACGGCCCGGGTGAAGGTCGCCTGCTTCATGATCTGTTCGGTGCTCGCCGGCTTTGCCGGCACCATTCAGGTGATGCGGCTTGGCGCGCCGCTGCCTTCGATCGGCGAGGGGCTGGAGTTGCAAGCCGTGTCGGCTGCCGTCATCGGTGGCGCCTCGCTGACTGGCGGCATTGGCACTATCTTCGGCGGCATCATCGGGGCTGCCCTGATCCGCGTCATCGACAACGGACTGGTGCTGAGCCAGGTTGACGCCAACTGGTTCAAGATGGCAATCGGCTTCCTGACTATCTTCGCGGTCGTCGTGAACGCCTGGCTTCGAAAGCGGGGCAGGGCAATGAAGGTGGAGACCTGATCATGGCGGCACCCATCATCGCGATCAAGGGGCTCCAGAAATGGTATTCCGGCGTCCACGCCTTGAAGAACGTCACTCTGGACATTTATCCAGACGAGGCGCTGGGCCTTGTCGGCGATAACGGCGCCGGCAAATCGACGCTGATCAACATCCTGTCAGGCACCCAAAAGCCCGATGGCGGCGAGATCAGGATCGAAGGTGAACCGGTCCGCTTCTCGAACCCGCGCGACGCCATGGATCGCGGTATCGAGACGATCTACCAGTACAATTCGATGGTCCCGACCATGACCATCGCACGCAACGTTTTCATCGGACGCGAACCGGTGAAGGGCTCGGTTTTCGGCATCGGCATCCTGGACCAGAAGCGCATGCGTGACGAAAGCGTCAAAGCGATCGCCGACGTCGATCTGCATCTGAGGTCGCCCGACGCGCTGGTCGGCGAACTGTCGGGCGGCCAGCGCCAAGGCGTGGCGATCGCCCGGGCCATGCACTTCAAGTCAAAAGTCATGATCCTCGACGAGCCGACCAATCATCTCTCGGTCAAGGAGACGCGAAAGGTGATCGGCTTCGTTCGCGCCCTCAAGGCCCAGAACATCACCAGCGTCTTCATCAGCCACAACATGCATCATGTTTTCGAATGCTGTGACCGGGTCGTGGCGATGGCGCGCGGCGAGATCGTTCTCGACAAGCGGATCGGCGAGACTTCGATCGAGGAAATCCACGAGGTTCTGTGACGCGAAGAAGCGGTCACTGGCGAGCCGTTCGGCTGGTAGAGGTCAGTCTGCGCTACGGCTTTTCCGCAAGGATCGCCTGGGCGGTTTTCTCGTCGGTGATCAGCACATCGACGACTCCCAGACGCAACACGGCGCGCAGCACCGGAACCTTGTCGAGGCCGCCGGAGGGCAGGATCACAGTGTCGACGTCGCGCAGATGTTCGGGGGCGAGGCCGATGACACGGCTGTTTAGCGGGTGATCGACGAGTTGTCCGTCGGCGCCGATCCAGTGACCGCAGATATCGCCGACGGCTCCGGCTTTTTGGAGCGATCTGAGATCATTGTCTCCTACCAGTCCGATCCGAAAGATGGTGGCGTCTTTGTGCACCGCGCCCACCGAAACGAAAGCGGCGTCAACGTCGCGGGCGTGGGTGAAGGCGTCTTCCAGAATGGACTGGCGCATAAGCAGATCGCGCGTGGCCTCCGTATCCGTGAACACCGGTGCCGCGATGTAGTAGCATTCCGCGTCGAAGAGCGCCGCGAGCCGCGAGGCGATTTCATAGATGTTGATCGCCGATCCACGCGTGAGCCCGCCAAGCAGGGAAACGACCGACATGCCTTTGACGGGGCGCACGGTCACTGAGCGCAGACTAAGCTGGAGCGTGCGTCCCCATCCCACGCCCACCGATATCCCGTCACGGATTCTATGCGACAGGGCTTCACCGGCAGCGGCTGCGATCACCTGTGGCACCAGGGTAGGATCGGGCGGTGTCGGAACCACGATTGGGTCGGAAACGCCATAGGCGTCCCGCAGCCGGTGCTCCAGCTCGATGCAGTTCGCCACCTTGGAATTGATGCGAATCTGAACGATCCCGCGCTGACGGGCATGCGCCAGCATCCGGTTGACGCGAAGGCGGGTCAGGCCAAGAGACTTGGCGATTTGCGCCTGCGTCAGGTCACCGACATAAGCAAGCCAGGCGGCGCGCACGAGCAGCCCTTCCTCGCGATCGGCCGTGACGGAACTCGTTACGGCTTGGCGGCCGTCGCGTTTCTTTCGCGCTGGTTTCTCCATCAGATCATCCTGTCCACTCCGCGGCAGCGGGTCCAGAGCGGCTCGGCGGAGCCATGTGCTCATCGATATGAGGCATCAATCGAGTTTCCCGGCTCCGCTAGCCTCGATGATAGCGGTCGAAGGACAAAACCAGCGGAGCATCATGGCAAATTGCGTCGATGATGGCGCTCGTCAGCGGCAGGCGATCGTGGGGAAGTACACCCCGGGCCATCATATTCTTCAAAGTCGGACCAAGGTCCAGCGCCAGTTGCGCGCCCTCGACCGTGTCTGAACTCATATGTTCGCGCTTCGCCACGGAATAGGGCAGGCCGCGGCCGAGCAGGCGCCCCATGCGACCGTTACGGCCCGCCTGGCAGGTCACGTAAAGATCGCCGGAGCCGGCCAGCCCCAGCACTGTTTCGACCTTTCCACCCAGGGCTTCGACCAGAATCGCCATCTCGGCGAGGGACTGCGAGAATAGCGACGAGGCAAGATTGTGCATCAGTGCGCCATTGGGCGCCTTGCCGTCGCGCTCGAGCAGCCCGACGGGAGCTCCAACGGCGAGTGTGTAGAAATTCTTGAAAGCGGCGCAGATCTCGACGCCGACGAGATCGGATGACGATCGCGCATGATAGAAAGGCGCGCGCAGAATGCGGGACGCCGCGGCCACCTGGTCGGGATCATGCCCGGCCACGATCACTGAGGTGTCGCGCTGCGCCGCCAGTTCGCCGGCAATGCACGGTCCGCCGACGGCCATCACCGGGACCGACAAGCCAGTGCGTTGCTCGATCTCGCGGGCAAGCAGATGTGGCAGGATTTCCGCGCCTTCGTCGCTTGCCGCAAGCCCTTTCGTAATCATCAGTATCGGCACGGGCGACTTGATGCTTTCTGCAATGCGGTCGATCGCCCAAGGAATGCCGGCCGACGAGACGCCGAGTACAAGCAGATCGGGTCCATCGTTCATCGCCGCCCCGAATTCGGTCCAGGAACAGGCGGTTACCACATCAGGCAGATTGATGTTGAGGCGTGGGTGATGACTTGTGCTGGCCACGGAGCCGACGATCTCCTCATCGAGATGGGTCCCGACAAGAGTGATGCGGTTACCAGCGTGAGCGGCCGGAAGCGTCATGGCAGAGCCCATGACGCCGGCGCCGAGGATAACGATCCGCGCCATTCAGCTTCTTCCCTTGTCCAGCCGCTCGCCGCTGCCTTCGTCGAACAGGTGGATTCGCTCAGGCGCCGGCTCCACATGGATCACAGCTCCAGGAGAGACCTCCATGCGGTCATGCAGCACCGAGCAGATCGCGGTGTTGCCCATGCTGGCAAAGATGTGGATTTCGGGGCCAGTCGGCTCGACAACCGTAATCCTCGCTGGAATGCCGCGCCCGTCGGCCACTGGTCGAAGATGTTCGGGGCGAATGCCGTAGATCACCTTTTGGCCGGGCCGGACCGCAGCCCCTGGCGGGAGCGGGAGGGATAGCTCGTCGGTCCGCACCACCCAGGCGTCGCGCTCGGAAGCCACCTCGCCATGGAACATGTTCATTGCGGGCGAGCCGATGAAGGAGGCGACGAAGAGGTTTGCCGGGCGATCGTAGACATCGAGCGGGCGCCCGATCTGCTCGATATGGCCGTCGCGCATAATGACGATGACATCGGCCATGGTCATGGCCTCGATCTGGTCATGCGTGACATAGACGGTGGTGGTCTTCAGCCGCTGGTGGAGCTCCTTGATTTCGGTGCGCATCTGCACCCGCAGCTTGGCATCGAGATTGGACAGCGGTTCGTCGAACAGGAACACAGTTGGGTCCCGCACGATGGCGCGACCCATGGCGACGCGCTGCCGCTGGCCGCCCGAAAGCTGGCGGGGATACCGTTCCAGATAGGGTGTCAGGTTGAGGATCGATGCCGCCCACCCGACCTTCTGTTTGATTTCTTCGTTGGGGCGCTTCTTCAACTGCATGGAAAAGGCCATGTTGTCGAAGACGGTCATGTGCGCGTAAAGCGCGTAATTCTGAAAGACCATCGCGATATTGCGGTCTTTGGGATGGAGCATGTTGACGACCCTGTCACCTATGGCGATCTCACCGGACGTGATGGGCTCGAGACCGGCTATCATGCGCAACAGAGTGGACTTGCCGCAGCCGGACGGCCCCAGCAGAACGACGAACTGGCCATCCTCGATCGAGAGATCGAGTCCGTCGATAATCGAGAGGGCGCCATAGTCCTTCTTTATGTTGCTGATGGTGACAGACGCCATAAATTGCTACCCTTCGATTGCCCTTGCCGGTTGGATCTCATTTTCGCCATGCGAGCGATTGGCGATCGGATGCGCTCTCACCATTCGCTCTCCAGAAACTCTTCCAAGAGTCCCGCATCGGCGGCCAGGTTGACAAAGGACCATCGGCCGCGGATTTCTCGCGAATAGCGAATGGCGTCGTGCCAAAGCGCGCGCGGCAGCTCTAGTTCCGCGCCGGTGACCGGCCCTCCCGCAGCCTTGAGTGCTGCCTCCATGCGGGCGACCGGCATTGCCATGGGCCGAACCTCCTGGCGCAGCGCCGGCCAGATTTCCGCAAGCCTGCGGTTGAAGATTTCCGACTGGCTGGCGTCGAGTGCCGTCTTCTTCATCTCGGCAATGCAAAGTGGTCCAAGCTGCGCGCCATAGCGGGCCAGCATCGCCGCTTCGTCGATGGCGGTCGGCTTCACCTGCGGCGGCTCTTTCATGTCCAGCAGCCGCGCTTGCAGACGCGCCATGACCAGCGAGGCAACCCCGACCTGCTGGCCGTGCGTGGTGCCGGGATGACGCTCTCCCGCGAACATGTCGACCCAATGGGAAATCTGGTGCTCTCCCATGGACCCGGGATGGGAAACGCCGGCAAAGCACACGCCCATCGAGCACAGCGTCAAGACGCGCTGGAGATGCCCGACAGCGGTGACGTCATGCCTGGCAAGGCCAGGCGCATGGGCCAGCATCGGCTCCTCATCGCCCGCCTGCAGCAGGTAGGGCACCTCGGAATAGTAAGTGTCGAACAGCCGATGCGAAGCCCACCAGTCGATCTGGGCCGTGGAGCGGCAGAGGCTGTCGCCAAGCCCGGCGGCGCTGAGCCAGGCGGGCGCTGCGGCCGACACGCCAAGGTCCAGGAAGATGCCCCGGGGCGCGTGTGAAGACAGCGAGATCTTGAGCCCGGAGGCCAAGGTCACCGACGCTGTCGAGGCGCCGTAGCCATTCATCGAGGCGGCCGTGCCGAAGACGGCATAGGGTCGCTCGTCGAGGAAGGTTGCATGCTTGCAGCTGTCATTGAGGACGCCCGACCCGACCGCCACGACCCCTTCGGCGTGACGTGTCTTCTCCCTGACCATCTGGATCGTCGCCTCATCACAGTCGAGGCCGTCAGGCAGCACGATTTCGTCGATGTCGGCGATGGCACGCAGCGCCTTCGCGACGCGCCTGCCCATCACATCGACGGTGTTGATATCGGAGACCACGGCGATGCGGCTGCCTAGCTTCAGCGGCGCAACGAGATCCGCCTCGCGGCCTTCCGTCGTCTCCAGCAATTCGATGGTCTGGAACGGCAGGACCGCGGCCGCGCCTGTCTTGGGATCTGTCCAGCGTCCAGCGACAACGTCCTCGATCAACGCGCTCCAGTTGGTCGCTTCAGCCATGATCGGCCTCCATGAAGGCCGCGAGGCGTTGGTTCCAGGCTGCAAGCGTTGGCCAAAGATCAGCATGGATCGCAAGAAGTTCGGCGTAGAGCGCGGCCCGTTTCGTGTCCGGTTCGAAGGTTTTGGCCGGCTCGCTGGCCATTGCGAGCGACGCTTCGGCGATCGTGGAAAACCAGCCCACCCCCTTTGCCGCCGCCATCGCCGCGCCTAGCGAGGAGGCTTCGACGGTCGTCGAACGCTTTATTGGACGATCGAGTGCATCCGCCAGAATCTGCATCCACAGGTCGGACTTCGCTCCTCCGCCGATGGCTATGAACTGGTCGATGGTCTGGGCGGCAGCCGCAGCCGCCCGCTGACTTGTCGCGGCCTGATGCAGCGCTATGCCTTCGAGCACGGCGCGATAGATGTCGCCGCGGCGGCTCGAGCCCGAAAGCCCGGCAATCACACCACGGGCCGCACTATCCCAGTGCGGGTCCATGACGCCCTGCCAGTAGGGCAGGAGCATTATGCCGCCTGCGCCGATCGGGCTGGCAGCGGCTTCGGCCTCGAGCGCCTCCAGCGCATCGCTTGCGCCATGCAGATCGACCCCAAGCATTTCGCGCGCCATCCAGTCGACAAGAAAAGTGCCGGCGCGAAGGCACGTCTCGTAGATGTAGCCATTATCGGCGACCGCCGTTTCGGTGCGGAAGGCCTGGTCGTGGACGTAGTCCGTGCCGAAGCTGCCGGAGACGACCGCCGTGCCGAGGTTGATGTAAGCGCATCGCGGCTGCAACACACCAGCGCCCGTGCCGGCGCATTGACCGTCGCCGCCGCCGGCGACGATCGGCGTGCCCTCGCGCAGGCCCGTCGAAATGGCCGCTTGCGACGTCAGTTGGCCCAGAACGGTGCCGGGCCGCGCCAGATCCGGCATCATGCGCCGGGCGACGCCCGCTGCCTCCAGTATATCGTTCGACCAGTCCATAGCCCGCATATCGAGTATGCCCATCGGGTCGGCGGATGCGGTGGACGTCACCCACCGGCCGCTCAAGCGAAAGACCAGATAGCCGTGGACTTCGGCCATCCGCTCCACGCGGGCAAAAATCTCGGGCTCTTGCTCGCGGAACCAGATCATGCGGTAAAGGCAAGGAATGACGTCCAGCGGCTTGCCGGATATTGCGTGGACGCGTGCCGCGCCGAAACTCTCGCCGAAGCGGCGTGCTTTGCCACGGGCGCGCTCATCGAGCCAGAGCGTCGCCGGCCCGACCGCTTCGCCTTGCTCGTCGAAAAGTCCGAAGCTCTCGCGCTGGTTGGCAATCGCGAGGGCGGCAATGCGTGCCGGCGAAACCGTTGACGTCACGGCGCGCAGCGCTGCGACCGTCGAGGTCCACCACTCGGCCGGATCCTGCTCGAAATAGCCCGAACGCGGGTTGGACATTGCAAGCGGTGCACGACCTTCGGCCACGGCCAGACCATTGCGGTCCCAGGCGATCGCCTTGGTTGCCGAGGTCGAGGAATCAATGCCGATGACGAGATCAGGAACCATTGCCGCCACGTTGCCAAACGGCGAGGGCGGCCGAAGCCGCCTTCGCCCAAATCACCGACCAGCCGCTAAAGACCGGCGTCCTTGACTTTGCCGTCGACAATGCCGGCAATGGCATCGAGGCACGCCTTGGCATCGCCGCCATAGTCTTGGCCCGTAAGCAACTTGCCGAGCTCAACCGGAATGTCGTTGTTCGACAGATCCGCCCAGATCGGCATGTCCGGCTCAGATCCCATCTGATTGTCGATCGTGTATTTGATCGCGTCGAAATGGCGTGTCGTTCCGGGGCCGACAACAGCCTTCGCCTTGACCCTAGGATCTGTAAAAGAGGAATTGCGCATCGGCGAGGCGCCGCCGCCGAGCGTCGATACCCGCGCCATGACATCCTTCGAGCAGACCCACTGCATGAACAGCCATGCCGCTTCCTTGTTCTTGGAATATTGCGACAGCGAGATCGTCGAGCCGCCCTGGTGGCCGACGGCCGGGATTTCGTTGAAGCCGCAATCGGCAGCGGCGCGACGACCAGGAACTTCCTTGGGCGCGGGCAGGGCCTCGAACAGGCCTTTGACCTTGGAATCCTTGGCATCGAAGCCGGGGAAATCCTCGCCCCAGGTGATTGCCATGGCGGCTTGTCCCTGTGTCAGGGCCTGTCCTTGGCCGTCCCAGGTCCAAGTCGTCGCGGACGGCGGCGAGTTCTTGACCAGCTCCTGATAGAATTTGAGCCCGGCCACGCCGCGCTCGTCATTGCCGACAAACTTCTTGTCCTTGTTGAAGACAGAACCGCCATGGCCCCACAATGCGAAGGTCCAGTCGCATTCCAGCGAATAGTGGCCGGACTTCGCCTGGCACGCGGTGCCGAAGATGCCGTTGCTCTTTTCTGCCTCTGTAAGCGCCTGGACGGCCTTGAGGTAGGCGTCGAGGTCTGTCGGCAGGGCAATGTTGTGTTTGTCGAAAAGATCCTTGCGGTACATCAGGATGAAGATCGGAATATCGAATGGAATTCCGCACTGTTTGCCGTTGTACATGGCGATGCCGTCGACCAGCGGCTTGGAGAAATCGTCCCAGTCGAAGTTGGGCATCGCCAGTTCTTTGTTCTGGTCGTAATACTCGCGCGGATCGACGACATCCTGGGCAAATGTCGCCATCCAGGACTGGTCGAGATAGTAGACGTCGTAGGTGCCAAGCTGGCCCTGTACGTCTTGCGTCGCCTTGGCGAGAACCTGCTCCAGCGGCACGATCTCGACTTCCACCTCAATGCCGGTTGCCTTGGTGAATTCACCCGCGACAAGCTGGTTGGCAACAATCGTTGGCGGCGTCGCTTCCGAAGTGTAGCGGATTTTGGTGCCGGCATATGGTTTGCCGACGTCGGCCAGCCACTTCAGCATATCGGCGTCCTGGGCACGGGCTTCTTCAACCCCGAGGCCCAGCATCCCCCGATTGGTGCGGCCACCACCCAGCATGGCCGATCCGAAGGCGGAAAAGCCGACACCAGCGAGCGCCATCTTCCTCATGAAGTCGCGTTTGGTTATCCGGCGCGCCGTAAAGTCATTGCAGGTATCGGCGACGAATGTCTTCTTGTCGTGTTCACTGAAGCTCATGATGGTTCCTCCATTGCGTTTTTGTCGTCGTTCTTCTCGTCTGTGCCTCACTCCTTCAGCGATCCGAGGGTGAGGCCGCGGACCAGATGCCGTTGAACCAGCAGGATAAAGATGAAGCTGGGTATGATCGCGGACGTGCCGAGCGCTGTGATGTAGCCCCACTCGGTCGCGGTCGAGGTGACAAAGGTCGAGATCTTCACCGGCACAGTGCGGATCGACGTTGTCAGGAACAGTGAGAGCAGGAACTCGGTCCACGAAAAGATGAAACACAGCACCGCCGTCGCAGCGATGCCGCCCTTGACCATGGGAAGGACCACGCGTCGGAACGTCTGCCAGCGCGTCGCGCCGTCAATAAGCGCCGCCTCATCAACCTCGCGCGGAACATCGTCGAAGAACGACTTCAAAAGCAGAACCGCCAGCGGCAGGTTGATCAAACTGTGAACGAGGACGAGGCCCGTATAGGTATCGCGCAAGCCGAGATCGCGGAACATGAAAACGATCGGAATGACGATCGCGATTGGCGGCATGAAGCGCTGCGAGAGAATCCAGAACAGGAAGGACTGCTGGCCGCTGAACTGCATTCGCGACAGGCAATAGGCGGCCAGGGTGGCCAGCAGCAGCGTCAGCGCCGTCGATCCGACGGCTATGATGGCGCTGTCGAGCAACGACTGGCGGGAATCGTAGGAACTCGCGCCCCCCTTGATGACCCCGGCCGCCTCGCCGCCCTGTTCCATGCCGATGTCGACGCGTGAGACGCCAAGCAACGTCACGCGGTAATTGTCCGGCGTCGGCGTGAAACCGGTGTAGACCGGTCCGCTGCGGTCGAAGATCGCCGAATAGGGTTTGACAGACGACAGCGCCCACCACGCGATGGGGAACATGAAGATCGCCACCACCAGGACGGCGAGCACGTCGCGGGCGATCGTTTGGGCGCGCGACGACTCCATCAGAACCTCACCTTGAACAGCCTGACGAAGAGGTTCGACACGACGATCAAGACGACGAGCACGATCAGCGACAGGGTTGCGGCATAGGGGAAGTCTCCGGTGAAGTAGATACGGCCAGCGTAGAACGAAAGCGTCTCGGTGGCCGTGCCTGGCCCGCCGGCGGTGATGATGTAGACGTAGTCGTAGATGCGAAAGAGATCGACGCCGCGGATCAGCACCGCGACCGCTATCACCTTGCGCAGCATCGGCAATGTGAGCCGCAAGAACGTCTGGAAGCCGTTGGCACCGTCGATCGCGGCTGCCTCGAAAGGTTCCTTCGGCAGCGCCCTGAGCCCTGCCAGGATGATGAGCACCATGAACGGCGTCCACTGCCATATGTCTGCCAGCAGGATCGCCGCCAATGCGGTTCCGGGCTGCGTCAGGATCGGCTGTGCCGGCGAGATCAGGTCGAGGGCATACAGGTAGAACGACAGGACGCCGAAAGAGCCGTCCTGCATCAGCAGGAACATCATTCCGGTCACCGCCGGCGGCACCACCAGCGGCAGTGTCATCAGCGCCCGCAGCACCCCGTAACCCTTGCGATCGGTGTCAAGCAGAAGCGCGATGAGGATGCCGAGCGCAAGCTGAACCGCAAGCGCGACGAAGGTGTAGATCAGCGTGGTTTCCAGCGAATGCCACATACGCGCATCCGAGAAGGCGCGCGTCCATTGGTGGAGCCCGGCGAAGTCGAGCTGCCGGGAGACGACATTGCGTTTGTGTAACGACAGCCAGACTGAATAGGCGAGGGGATAGATGCCGAAAACGAGAAGCATCACCGTGATCGGCGCGAGCCAGGGGAAAGGATGCTCGGCCGTCATGAACCGGGGAAGGGCCCATCTGGGCGCTTCGCGGGTCACGGTCACCGTGCTCACGCGCAAATCTCCGCTCGGTCACACAGACGCATCGGCCTTCTCCCTATCGGCCAGATTGTGCCAACTTGAACTTTTGTAAGTTTGTTGTGCCTTTTGTTAAGAACGTGTCGGACGGCCGCCGAATTGTCAAGTCGGTTCCGTCAGCGCTCAAGGGATTTGCTCGTGGTCCCAGAGGATGCCGTGATCGCCGAGTATGGAGTCGTTTTCGAGGAAACGCCGCCGGCAAATGCCGTGCACCAGCCTCAAACGCGCTCAGGGCCGCCGCCAATTTTGGCTGCAACATCCTTGGCCCTCGAACTGCGCAATTAGCGCTAAGATGCGATAAACTGCGCAGTTACAATAAGACCCTTTTCCTTACGAATTTACAAATGCTTAACCCTGATGCCGTTTCGAGCTTAGTTGTCCGCGGACAACTCACCGACGCCCTTCTGGTTCCTGGCCCGCATGGCAGACCCGATCAAGTTCGACGTGCCCGGCATCTTCCGTCTCGGCGTGGTCGATATCCGCCGGCCGAAGTCGATCCGCTATCTCGACGGCATCTAAGGAGGCGATGATGAAACACCAACAACCAGGCAGGCCCGCGCGGTATCAACACCACCAGCGGTCCGGTTTTCCTCGATCCGGCCAGACCGCCGATGTCGACGTGAGCGCAGCCGAAGTGAAAGTTGCCAAGGCAACCGGCTGGTTCCCCTTTGCCGGTAAGAATTCGTCCCAATCCGACGAATTCCTCCAGGCAAGGGCACCGACACGGAACGCGAGGACCTCACCAAGCAGGCGAATCAGCTCGGCATCGACCATGCCAAGAACGTCCCGACCGACAAGCTTAAGGAACTCGTTGACGCGAAGTTGCGCGGCCGCTGATCGATTGCTATCCGCCGGAGGGCCGCGAGACCTATCAGCGCTCCATCACCATCCCGCTGGCGACCGCGCTCGGCCGGGCGCATTAAGAGGCGCGCTTCACCTACACCTGCGTGCAGAAGCTGGCCTTCCCGATCGAGGTGACCGCGCCGACCGTCTATTTCGACATCGTTCCGGCGCCGGCAACGCTGACGCCGCTGACCCCGGAAGCGCCTTAGCAACCCGCGCCCGGCGGTTCCGGGCAATCTCCCAAATAGCAACTCGAAAGGAACGGCCAGGACAGTCACCGTCAAAATCCTTGTGGGCGGCAACTACCGTGCCACAATCAAGCCCGCCATCGACGGTACCGAAGGCAGCGTTCAGATCGGCCCTAAAGAAGAAAAGCCGGTCTGATATTTCTGAGAGTGATTAGAAAATGGTAGTTCAGACCGACGCGGACAATTTGCCCATCATTGCTGAACTTGTAGGTCCCAATTCGCCCTTGCGGGCCACCGACGCGGTAAAGAGCTTGAATATCAAACATTCTTTTTGGTTCAGACTCGTGGGACATTCAGACTCGTGGGACATTCAGACTCGTGGGACATGACCCACACGACGCGCTACCGTGTGTCTCGCCATCACGCCACCGCCATCCGACTTTGAGAAAGATCAGGTAGACCGGTCGAAACGGCCCGATTTGCGAAGCTTCGCAAGCAAGCTCTCTGCCGCGCCGTGGTAGTTGGCAGAGGCCTGCTCGGCCATCGGCAGCGAACTCCACACGGTTAGTTCGGCCACCAGAAAGTCGTTGTCTGCGTCCACCGGCGCGGATCTAAGTTGTCCGTTTTTATCCATCATGATTGCTACCACGGTGTCGTTTGCGCCGTACCCAATCGCCGCCATCCTCTGAATGCGAGAATCGCCGTCCACGCGAACGTCGAACAAGACGGATCCGCCAGTTTTCTCCGCGATGTCATCCACTCGGTCGGAAAACGCCCGATTCATACCGCCTGTATTGGCAAGTGATTGCTCCAGCAAAACCAGTTCAACATACTCCGCCTTCATGCCGTGACTATGGGCGCACAGGCCCAATCGGCAATCCTACCCGCATCTTTTCACACAGGAATCCCAATGACATCCTCCAACGCGCCGCGGCGTGCGCGGCGAGATCAAGGTGAGACCGAACCAAGCACGAGACAGATGATATTGGTGATGATTGCGATTTCGACGCTGTTCCAGGTGGCTGCGATCAAGCGGTCGTTCTGCCACAACGAAGCGTAGCACTCCGTCGTCCCTGATTGTCCTGACCCAAAAGCTCCTCCCCAGGAAGAAACTAAGCCTTGAGCGGGCGCGTGGGCGGCTGCAGCATCCGCAGACAACCCTCCGATCTCTTTCCGCTTCCTCGCAGGAGCGCCAGCTCCATGTTCGGCGTTTGCGCCGATTGCTGAGGGACGGACACAAAGAACGCGACTGCCTCTCCACTCGTTGACCGTCTCGACCCGAGTTGCCGTCATGCCCTCCACCTCCATACGCAAAACGGGGTCTGATCCGGAAAGAAGAATCCTCTCGGTCTGGTTTGTAGCCAGTGCCAAGGCATACCGAGTTTGAGAGCGTTCCGCCGGAGACCTTTGCCGCGTTCCGGGCCGCATCCGCCAGGGTCGCTAGATAGTGTGCTGAAGGTTCTGCAAAAAGTTTTGGAGAGAGAACGGGGCTTGCTCTGAGGGGCGAGCGGCCATGGCACGGTGGTGACGTTGCGATCACCGATTC
>NZ_JAMYMO010000015.1:0-101559 GCF_040318575.1 Mesorhizobium sp. M1088
CCGGGGCCGCCCCGGGGGGGGCGGGGGATCCGCGGGCCGGGGTCCCCGGCCGGGCCGGGTGCGCCGCCCCAGCGCTGCCTTAGCTCCAACCTGGGTGGGGCGACGGCATCGATCTTCTTGAGAGGCTGGCGCTTGAGACCTGGAATAAGCGCGGCGACGAGCCACTTCGCCTTGCTCATTTCGATGACGGCGATGATCGTGTTATCCTGTTCAAGAGCGGTAAGGGAGCGGCTCGTGTCAAAAGATTGCGACATGGGACGCCTCCTTCTGATGGTGGTTGAAACAGCGAAGGATGCGACACCCTCGCCGCTCCCCCCATAGCATCTACTCGGCGGGCAAGATTCACCGATTGCTTGCTTTCTCCTGGAAAGAAGTTCACGGTCCGATCCAAGACAGAGGCAGGACAATGAAAAGCCGGCTAGATCCCTAGTGAACGCGGAAGTGTCGTCGGTAATTAGCTCATCGGCAGCTTTCGTAGGCGTCTTCGGGCGACTCTGAGTTTTGACATGACGTATGATTGTCTCTCAGCGACGATCGCCAAGCGCGGCGAGCCAACGGGGTGCCGATCTCCTTCGCTCTCAGCTATCGGAATACCAGCGCAGCGAGCTGGCCAGAATCGTCGCACATGGCCGACGCTCTCAATAATTCCGTCACTCATGGGCGGCGACAACAGGGCGCGACTGCCTGGGGCCAAGCTGGCAGTCTCCGAATGTATCCACAGTCCGCATTTGCTACCTTGATTGCTTAACACCTTGCAAAAGTGAGAAGATACGCAATGGTCCACCCGCTTCCAGAAGAGCTGCGCGTTATCGCGGGTCAAAATTTTCCGCTTTACCCCTGCTCAAATGAAGCTTGGTCAATTAAGCCGACGGGCGGCGCCACAAGCGCGCGGGTTATGATTTGTTCCATTCCGAAGGCGGGCACCCACCTATATGCCCGTCTGCTAACCATGCTCGGGCTTGAACAGTCCGATGTGTTCTTTAATAAAGAATATCTGGGAGACTTCCGCTTTGTGGATGTCGAGAGAGCTCGGTTCACTCATTCTGAAAACATCCTGTGGATACCGATCGAGATATCATCTCGCTTTATTCAGCCCGGTCAGTTTGGCTATGGGCATCTGCCGTGCGACATGGGCATTCGCCATTGTTTGGCGGATTTCAAAGTCATCTTCCTTTCGCGTGAAATGCGTGCGGCAATTGTGTCGCAGATGCGATATGTCGGGAACAGCGACTGGTGCCCGCCTGGGAGGGCTGAGATCAAGTGGCGCCATGAGCCGAACGGGCCCGAGAAAATGCTGAAGTACTTTGATGAGATTGCGCCTTTCATTTTCAACGAACGCTGTCACCCGTTGGTGCCGTGGGCAGATGAGGAGGATGTTCTTGGATTGACCTATGAGCAGATCATAGGTGACCAAGGGCACGAAGTTCAGCTCGAGACCATTCGCAAAATTGCTGAGTTTTGCGAGATCCAGTCACCGCAGAAGCCGGAGCTGATCTTGAACCAACTAATTGGAGAGCAGACCTTTACCTTCTCCGGCAGGCGAACTTCGTGGGAGGCTTGCTGGAGTCCGGAGATTGAGGCGCGGTTTACCGCGCTCGGTGGGTCAAGACTCAACGAGCGATTCGGATTTTGATCTGGAAATGGCCGACGAAAATGGAAACCCCTTTCCTTGGGAGAACCATGGTGGTCTGTTGCTGCTGGCCCGGCTAATTGATGATCTTTATCGACGATTGCCGGAACGATCACCGCGCACCTACGCTGCGGCTCGATCGCGCCGCTCACCCTTTACGAGCCTCGACTAAACGACGCGACTGCGCATACTCTCTGCGGCGTGGACCCGGATGGGCGGCGGGCATGGAAGCCTGGCTTGATAGCTCAGTGCCGCCGGTCGGCGCGAGCAACACAAGGACACGCACGAAAGGCTTTGGACCCTGGCTGGCTTAAGAATGTTGAGGCGTCGCATCACTCCAACAGGATTAATTGAAAGGCGTTCATCGGCGTCAGACGCCGACCGCAGTGCGACGGTTTTGGCTAGAGCGGGATGAATTTAGGTTGGCGCATAGCCGGCCTGAAGTAAGTTCTGCATTCGGTTGAAGTGACGGTGCCGGGGATATGTCCAATGGCATCGCAGACGGCCTCGACCGTTCGCTTGGCAGCTTTGCGCAGCCAATGCTTAAGCTTGGCGACGAGCTTCTCGATGGGGTTGAGGTCGGGCGAGTATTTCGGCAGAAAGAACAACTGGCGCCGGCCGAGCGGATGGCGCGGCGCACTGCCTTGCTCTTGTGCGAACCGAGATTGATGGGGTTGTCTAATCGCCGCTGGGACGTCAAGCATGTAATTGCGTCGAGACGACGCTGCCGGGTGCATGGTTGTCTTCGCGGTCGACATCAGTCGCCGCATGATGGAGCTCCGCGGACGAGCCTTCAATGTGGACGACGCACTTTGCTGAGACAGCGGTGCAACCCCATCAGCGGAATGGCTCGGCTCACGTCCCGGCAGGGACGTCTCAGGCGCTCAGATCCTGAACGCTATTCGCAAGATTTCATGCTGTGGCGCCTGCATTTCGATCAAAGAACTCACCGGTCTTGAGCATCGAATGCATTATCACCGCCAGTTTGCGCGCCACAGCCACGGCAGCTCGTTTGAAGCCAACCCTCTCCCGGAGCTTGAGGCCCCACGTGCGCAGGCTGCTGTCGATCGAGCTGCGTGTCAGGATGACCGCCGCAGCCTCATAGAGAAGTCCCCGCAAATATCGATCGCCGCGTCGGGATATATGGCCGTCATAATCGACTTCTCCCGATTGGTAGCGGCGAGTTGTCAGGCCGATCCAAGCGGCAACAGAGCGGGACTTCTTGAAGTTGCCCGGATCTTCAATGGCAGTGGCGAAAGAGGTTGCGGTAATGGCGCCGATGCCGGGGATCGACATGAGTATGCGGCATGCTTGGCTTTGACGTGCATCTGCGACAAGCTGGCGCCCAAGCTCGGCGGCACGGATGCGAATGCTGCGCCAGGCTTCCAACATCGGTAGCACGACAGGAGCAAGCTCGCTCTGATCGATAAGAAGGCTCCGGACATTCTTTTCGAATGTAGTTCCCTTACCGGCGGGAACGAGCAAGCCGAACGTTTTCATGATCCCTCGGATCTGGTTGGAAAGCTCGACGGTGATCCGGACCAGCCGAGTGCGTGCTGCCACGAGCGTGCGGGTCAACATACTGTCGAAGCCTTTCACGCGCACCTCGCGAAAGAATCCTGCTTCAGCAAGACGCGCCAAACCATCGGCGTCATTCGCATCCGTCTTGTTCGCCGCCATATCGAGAGCGGCTTTGGCATGGCGCGCATCGATGCAGATGGCTGGCAATCCCTCGGCGCGCAGCGCATGATAGAACCAAACTGACAGCGGGCCGGTTTCGAACACGACGCGCTTTGCGGCCGGCGCCCGCTTGCGGACAAGCTCGGCAATGATCCTGGGATCAGATGCGCACTTCCCGCGCCAGATCCGTTCGCCTTCACGGCGGATCGACACTGCCGTCTCTTTCATCGACACGTCGAGACCGATATGTTCTTCCATGGCTGTTCTCCGTTGATGCTGGGCCCGGCGTCCAGTCGTGAGCCCGTATTTCATCTTATCGGGGAACAGCCACCCTCCAAGGCTATGATCGGTTCAGGGCGCGTCGCTCCCGCGATTACCCCATGTGGACGCCCCCTGACGGCATCGCTGTGCCAAAGTGGTGTCGTTGATCATCACTTGAACGGAGGCGTCCATGTCGGAAGTTAGCATGATCGGGTTGGATCTAGCGAAGAACGTGTTCCAGGTGCATGGTGCAGATGCATCGGGAGCTATCCTGTTTAGAAAGAAGCTTCGCCGCGATCAGATGCTTAAATTCTTTGATGCGCAGCCGGCTTGCACGGTTGCCATGGAGGCCTGCGGCAGCAGCCATTACTGGGCGCGGGAGATCACGAAGCTGGGACATAACGTCCGGCTGATCGCTCCGGGCTACGTCAAGCCTTTCGTGAAGAGGCAGAAGAACGATGCCGCCGATGCGGAGGCGATCTGCGAAGCTGCGCAACGGCCGACGATGCGTTTTGTGGCAGCCAAGAGTGAGGAACAACAGGCTGCGGCGATGGTGTTTCGCGCTCGCGATCTTCTGGTGCGCCAGCGGACCCAGACCATCAATGCGATACGTGGCCATCTTGCCGAATTCGGGCTGGTGGCCGCGCAGGGCCTTTTCCATGTGGCCAAGCTTGTAACGGCGATCGAGGATCATGGCTCCGCCATCCCAGAGGCCGCCCGTCCGATCCTGTGTCTGTTCGTGGAACAGTTGCGCTCGCTGGATGAGAGGGTGGCTGTGCTCGACCGCGAGATCGCCCGGCGCGCCAGGGAGGACGCGGAATCGAAACGACTGATGACTATCCCGGGGATAGGATCGATCACCGCGACTGCTCTCGCCGCTCTGGCTCCGTCGGCTCAGACCTTCAAAAGGGGGCGTGATTTTGCGGCCTGGCTGGGGCTCACTCCGTTGCAGCGTTCCACGGGCGGGAAGCAGAAGCTTGGCGAGACGTCCCGCATGGGCGAACGAACTCTGCGCCGCCTGCTCATTATAGGGGCCAGCGCTGCCGTGCGCTGGGCGATGCGGAAGGGGAAATCTGCGGACCCATGGCTCATGCGCATGCTGGACCGTAAGCCGCCCATGTTGGTGATCGTCGCGCTTGCCAACAAGACGGCACGCATCGTCTGGGCATTGATGGCGAAAGGCGGAACCTATCGGGCTCCGGCGGTGGCGGGTTAGTTCCGCTCGGCCGGAAGGCCTCGAAAGTGTGAGAAGGTCAAACGGAGAGTATGGCGCAACGGTCAACGAGACGGGATCGGGAAAACCAGATCATGGATACGTGCCTTGAGCACGCGAGATTGAATTGGACCCGCTCCGCGAACTCCCATACGGGCCCGCGGCATGTGGAACGCCGCATCAGAGGCCGGACACATGTCAGCACCCGACCACGCTCCTCATTCTTCATATAAGATTCTTCTTGCGCTGACGGGGGCGTCCACACATGTCCATGATGACGATGTCGCCGGGCTTGAGGGTGGGGACGAGAACCTTATCGACATAGAGCTGGACACGCTCGCCGTTGATCGGTCCGTCGATGAGCCATGGTGCATCGACACGGTCGTGGCGCAGCGCCGCCAGGAAGGTCATGGTCTTCCAATGGCCGTGCGGCACCTTGGCTTGATTCTCTCGCCGCGCAGCGCCCATCCCCTGAGCGGTGCCATATGGGTCTTGGTCCATGTCTCGTCGATGAACACCAGGCGGGAAGGATCGATACGGTCCTGATACTTTGCCCACTGTGCCCGCCGGCGCGCTACATCCGGGCGATCTTGCTCAGCCGCGATCAGCGTCTTTTTTTGTGACTGAGCTTGTCGGCGTGGACGAACTCCCACACCGAGCGGTAATCGACCTTCAAGCCGCGCTCGCCAAATTCGGCCACCAGTCCACGCAGCGTAAAATCGGCGGCTCGGCAGCGCACCAGCAGCCAGTCCCGATGCGGGCCAGCAATCTTCTTCGGCCTGTGCCCACCCATTTTGCCCGGCGCAAGACTGTTCGTCTCGCGAACCGGCTCACCCATCTGACCACGGTGCTGATACCAACCCCATAGCGCGCCGAGGCTTGCCGTCGTGACAGCCCCTCCTGCTCAACCGATTCAACAACCCGTTCGCGAAGATCCATCGAGTAAGGTTTGCCCATCCATGCTGACCTCCTTGCCCAGCAAGAAGGTTGAATCAGATTTGCGCGTCTAAGGGAATCTCCCGCCGATTCAGCCTCAATTCATTTCGCTCTAGTCGCAGTGGTCGCCACCGGCTTTGGCATTTGGGCGAGGCATTTGCTAATGTCGGCCTCCTGGCCCACGTTAGGGAGCGGCTATAAGATCGCTTCGAGTTCATGTCGTTGCTGGTCGCGATCCCTGGAGTCTCACGATCGACATCTCGCCACGCGTCCACATGGGTGGTGCGCTCCTGGTAGGCGGCATCGCGGCGACGCACTACACCGGTATGCCCGCATTCGAGACCGCTGGCTGCTCGTTTGGGATGTGCCGCTCGTGGCCGCCTCGCTCATTCTTACTTACCAGGCTTGTCCGGCGGTGGCGAACGGGGATCTGGATATTTCCTCCCCTCCCCTACGCTAACCTTCAGATCTGCGTTGCCGCGATGCTCACATGGCGCGTCAAAAACATTGCTCGGGAATAATAGATATGGTCCAGCCTCATCCTGTCGCGCTTATTAGCCGTTCCGGGGTGCAATGAGCGTCGAAAGGTGGACGTTCGTGGAGGCCGAGTGTGTTCCCTAGCCACGAAGGCGTTGCAGCACATGCTACTACCGGGTCCCTTCTGCGATCTTTGAACGCGGCTGAACCTCGCTCGTCATCAGCAATACGCCAAGTTCTTCAGCTGATCGCGCGACGACAGCAGCGCCGGCTGAGAGCAATCGTTGACCGTGGTCCTCGAAACAGTGGCCGCCCGCCGTGAAACCGATCACCGTCATCCCAGCGGCCACACCGGCTCCGACGCCGGCAATGCTGTCCTCCACCACGACGCAGCGCGCCGGCTCAGTGTCCATTTGAGCCGCAGCGAACAGGAACAGGTCCGGTGCAGGCTTGCCCGCCTTTACCATGGCGGAGCTGAACACGTACGGATGGAAGTGCGGCCAAAGCTCCGTCAGTTCAAGCCCCAGTCGCAGCTTGTCGGGGCCGCTGCTTGAGGCGACGCAGCGAGGTAACGACAACTGATGCAGGAGCCGGTCAATACCACTGATGGCTTGCAGTTCCGTCCGGTAGCTTTCCTTGATCCGGGATTGCACGATGGTGTCGAAGTCGCTGGGGAGAGGGCGGCCCCAGTCTTCTTCGATCATCTTCCGCATGGTGGCTGAGGACAGGCCGGTAAAGCGCAGAACCACATCAGAATACGACGTGGGATAGCCGATGCGGGTAAGTTCCTCGGCATCAATGCGACTTGCCAGCGTCTCGCTGTCGATCAGAACGCCGTCGCAATCGAAGATGACCAGTTCATAAGGGTTCTGTTGTTTCATTGCACGTCCTTCGGAACCGGGCCCGCAACGGAGACCTCAACCACATGTCGGTCGTTGACTTCGAAACGGTGGACAAGGACGCTATCATCGTCGATCAGTGCGACGTCGAAAGCCGGGGCGTCCTCGACAAAATCCGCATCCCTGCGCGCTAAGTGTGGTATGATCTGATGTGCAACCCCACGGCTTGCGCTGAACGGAATGCCGCTCCAGGTGCCGCTGACATCGACGTGCACATGACCATGGAAGACGTGCCGCACATTGCCGGCCCCCACCATCGCCCGCATAGTCTGGCGCCAGTTCTCCGTATTCCAAGGCTCAAAGTGCGGCAGGCCGATCGGCTGTAGCGGATGATGGGCGAAGAGGTACGCCGGCGCCTGCGGCCTCTCGGTGAGCCGCTCTAACAGCCATTCCAGTCGTCCCTCGTTCAGCGCGCCATGCCCAAGACCCTCCACCAGGGTGTCGAGGAAGATGAGGCGCCCGACCGAGGTTTCATGGACTGACTGGACAAAACCGTTCCTATCGCGCGGCTCGCCGGGGAAAGCGCGTAAGAAGTTTTGACGACTGTCGTGGTTGCCGAGCAGAAGCCGGATGGGCACGCGCATCTCCTGAAGCAATTCGCGTAACAGTTCGTAGGAAGCGAAGTCTCCCTCGTCGGTGAGGTCGCCGGTCAGCACGCAAAGCTCGGCATCGGCGTGATCGCGGTTGATGCGCTCGATGGTCTTGCGCATTCGCTCGGCCGGATCGAAGCCAAAGAGCATAGCGCCGGCCGGCACAAGGTGGAGATCAGTCAAGTGGATCAGTTTCATTGGTAAATCCGCGAAAAAGGGAGAGACGCCGCACGGCGTGCAGCGTCCCGGACGAGACGATCAGTTGGTTTTCGGCAGGAGTGCGCGAACCTGGGACGCCATGTCTGCGAGGGCGGCCTCCGGTTCCTTGGATCCAAGCGCGATGGCCGTCATTTCGTCGCGTAGGACCTCGCCGATCTGAACACCGTTGTCACCGGGCCAAGAGAACCACGGGCGGGCGCGGGGCGTCTGGAGCACGCTGGTGTACCAATTCGGATGCTTGTCGTAGAACGCGCCGAGATGATCCTTGTCGAGGGCAAGCGTGTTCGTCGGCATATATCCGGTATTAGGTACGACAATGCTCTGGCCTTCAGGACCAGTCGCGAACTTGACGTACTCCCAGGCGGCGGCGCGCTTGGCGGGATCGTCGGTGAGGATTACTGCGACCATGCCGCCCGTCGGCATCGTCGCATCTTCAACGCCTAGCGGCTGCTTGGCGGTGCGGAGCTTGAACCGGTCTCCAACATCAGCTTCAAAGCCACTCACACTGCCGGCAGAGGCGAATAAGAAACCAAGTTTGCCGGAAGTGAAGAGCTGCTGGGCAGCGCGCGAGTCGATCGTCGGCTGAGCACCAGCGGTATGGAATCTCTTGAACAGCTTGACTGCGGCCTGGCCGGCAGGACCGTCAAAAGCGATGTCGCTTTGCTTGTCGTTCATCATCCGTCCGCCGAAGCTGCGCACCAGGTTCTGCGTGGTCCAGTCGTCCGAGCCAAGTTGGTAATACATGCCGGACGTTCCATTGCCGAGCGCTCCAATTTTGCCGGCAAGTTCGACGAAGCTATCCCAGTCGCCTGGGATCTTGTCAGGATCGCCACCCGCCTTCTTCACGAGATCGGCATTGTAGTAAACAACCGGCGTCGACATGGCGAACGGAAGACCGTAGAGATGGCCGTCGATTGTTGCGAGAGAAAGGACCTGATCCGTGTAGCCTTTCTCGGCTAGGTGATCCGCGGCAGCGAGATCGTCGATGGGCTTCACGAGCCCACGCGCCACGAGCGGACGCAACACATTGAAGCCGACGTAGTGGACGTCCGGCAACTCGCCCGCCATGCTCTGGCGGATCAACGTTTGGACAGCCTCATCATAACTCGGCGCGGCGACGCGGAAGTTGATCTTGATGTCCGGGTGGTCCTTCATGAAGCGATCGGCAATCGGCTTATGGATTACTTCGTGTTCGGGCCAGGCGTAATAGACATCGAGTTTTGTGTCGGCTTGCGCCGGCATGGCTGCCAGCGCGGCAGTGATGCCGGCGGCGAGGATCATTGCAAGGGTTTTCACATTGCTCTCCTGAGGTTCGAGATGAGGTTTGGAAACGGAGCTAGTGTCGGCCAAGCACCAGGCCCCGGATGAAGTGTTTCTGCATGAGAAGGAAAAGAGCGACTAAGGGCGCGGTCACGAGAACGCCCCCGGCCATAAGCGCACCGACATTTCCGGCGCCTTCGCCCGCCTGCCGGAAATAGGCAATTCCAAGGGAAGGCGTCATCATGTCGGGAGTGGTGATCACCACCAGTGGCCAATAGAGATCGTTCCAATGGGCCACGACAGAGAAGATCGAGAAGGAAGCGACGGCCGGCCATGCTGCAGGCAGCATGATCCGCCGGGCGATCGAGAGCTCGCTGAAACCGTCCAGCCGCGCCGCGTCGAGCACCTCGTCGGGAAAAGTCACGAAGAACTGCCGGAACAGGAAGATGGCAAATACCGAAATGATCCAGGGCAGAACCAGCGCGGCATAGCTGTCGAGCAGCCCGGATTTCGCCAGCGCTATGTAGATCGGGATCGTTGGTATCTGCACCGGCACCAGAAGACCGAGAAGGACGGCCGCAAGCAGAATTGGGCGGCCGGGGAAGGATAGCTTGGCCATCGCATAGCCACACGGGATGGCGATCGCGACCTGCAACACAAGAATTGTCAGGCACACGACAAAGCCATTTCCCATGAACCGAAGAAGCGGAATTGCCGAAAGCGCGGTGCTGTAATTGTCAATCGCGCCGTTAAGGGTCGGGGTTGGCAGCAGGCTGCCGTCGAAAATCTCGCTCTGTGGAGTCATAGAGGCAAGGATCATCCACACAAAAGGGAAGACCATTATGATCGCGCCGGTCACAAGCACGGCATGCAAGGCAATGCGGGATGCGGAAGATTGCGCCAGGATCATCATCATCGACCTCCACTTGCTTTCCAGCGCGCCCGGCGCTCGGAGACGTGCATCTGGACGAGCGACAGGAAAGTCACGAAGACGAAGAAAGACACGGAGATCGCTGACGCATACCCCACCCGGAAAAAGCGGAAGCCCTCTTCATAGAATGTGTAGAGAATGACGGAGGTGGACTTCATCGGGCCGCCCTGTGTGAGGACTGCAACCGTTTCGAAGACAGAAAAGGCGCGGATGATTGTCATTACGGTGACGAACAGCGTCACCGGCGCCAGCATCGGCCAAGTCACCAGCAGGAAGCGCTTCAGCCCCGTGTCCGCTCCGTCGATCGCCGCGGCTTCGTAGAGCTCCTCCGGAATGGTTGAAAGACCGGCCACGAAAAGTATCATGTTGAAGCCGACCAGCTGCCACACGCCGATCGCCGAGAGCGCATACATGGCCGTCGAGGGATCGGACAGGAAGCTGACCGGCGATGCGCCCAAAAGCTGCAGCAATGAGTTGGCGAAGCCGAGACTTGGATGCAGGATCGCTTCCCACGCGGTTGCGAGAGCGACCAGTGTCGCGGCCACCGGTAGGAAGTAGGCGGTGCGATAGACGATGGCAAATCGTGACCGCGCGATCAAGAGAGCAACCAGCAGGCCCCACCCGATTGATGTCGGCACGACCACAACCACATAGAGCGCGGTGTTGCGCAGGCTCTGAGCAAAGCCTGGGTCCGTCAGCATGCGCGTATAGTTCGCAAGCCCGATGAACCGGACACCGGCCAAACCAAGCGAAGCATCTGTAAAAGACAGAAAGAAAACTAGAACGGTGGGCCCGATGACAAGAGCGGCAAGCAGCAGCGTCGCGGGTGTGGCCAGGATCATTCCGGCTTGTGCCTGGGCGCGAGCAGGGCGGTAGCCGCCTGAAATGTTCTGAGCCAAGCGACCGATCGGATTGTCGTCGACCACGGCCATATCAGGCTACCCTGCTGTGATCGCGACTCTGGCGCGAGCCGTCCCAAGGAAAGAACCATGCCTTTTCCGAGTCGATGGTCAGTCCCAAGTTGTCGCCGCCACGCAGTGATTGTGCTCGCTCGGCCGAAATCCGGGCGACGAACTCAGCGCCTGCCCCGGCATGGACAAAGACGTGAGCGTCCATCCCTGCATGCTCGATGCGCGTGACGCAAACCGGCAGGGCGCCCGGTCGGTCCCTGTCGACGAGGGATGCATGCTCCGGCCGAAAGGCCAGCGTTCCGGCCTGTCCGGATCCGAGCGCATCGCGAATGATGATCCTACTGCTGTCGATGATGAGCGCGCCGCCGACAGGGGCGGCCACCTCGACCTCGTTCAGGAATGGCTGGGCCAGGAACCGGGCAACATCGAGATCGACGGGTTCGCGATAAAGATCGGCAGGGGCTGCAACTTGGCGCAGCTCGCCGCCAAAAATGACGGCGACACGGTCGGAAAGTGCGGCCGCCTCGGCCTGGTCATGGGTAACGAAGATAGTCGTCGTTTGCATTTCCTTGTGGAGCCGCGCGATTTCGCCACGCGTATGAATGCGCAACGCTGCGTCCAGATTTGCCAAGGGTTCATCCATCAGGAAGATCTTCGGCTTGCGCACCATAGCGCGTCCCAAAGCCACGCGCTGGCGCTGTCCACCCGAAAGCTCCGCCGGCCGGCGGTCGAGCAGCGCATCGAGCTTGAGCAGCGCCGATGTTTGACGGACCCGCTCCTCGATCGAGCGATTGCGTTGGCCGGCCCCTGGCAGCAGGCCGCCAATCACCGGAAGCCGTTCCAAGCTGGTCAGCTCGCGCATGACCAGCGGGGCTGCGATGTTGTCGTACACACTTAGATGCGGATAAAGGGCGTAGCTCTGGAACACGAAGGCCAGGTCGCGGTCCTTCGGCGCCACGGTATTCAGCGCCTTGCCCCCTGCACGCACGTGGCCCTGATCCGCCCGCTCCAGCCCTGCTATTATGCGAAGAAGCGTGGACTTGCCGCAGCCGGAGGGCCCAAGCAGTGTCACAAATTCCCCGGCAGCAATCCTTAGACAGACGCCGCGAAGCACATCAGTCGCGCCATACCGCTTGCCGACATTGTCAATGTGGAGATCCAACGCAGCCATTCCGAGTTCCCTTTCGGTTGGCGACAGGGCTTAATGGAGCTTTATTTCATTTTCATGACAATACGGAGTTTAATTTCATTTCGCAACCGATTTCTCCATCGCCTTTCCCAGTGCCAGCATCAGGCTTTCGATCACGAAGATCTTGCCGATCATCGGGGTCAGCGTGCCGCCGATCGGATGGTCGTCAAGGCCGGAGGCCTGCAAGATGAAGTCCGCCGACTTGCCGAGCGGGCTACGGGCGCGGTTGGTGATGGCGACGGTCAGTGCCCCTGCGGAGCGGGCGCCCTTGAGGAACTGAACCGTATCAACGGTGAGGCCGGATATCGAAAGGCCGATCGCCACGCATCCGGGACTGAGTCCGTTGGCGACTTCGTGAGCCATGTTGGAGTTTCTGAACGCCAGCGCCGTAAGCCCAACTCGCAAGAGCCGATAGGCGAGCAGTTCTCCCGTCACGCCCGACATTCCTGCTCCGTAAAGATCTATCCTTCTGCTCGCCGCAATCACTTCTGCGAGCTTCTCGAGGGCCTCGAGATCGGCATTGCTGTGTGCGATCCCTAGATTCCGAGCCATCGTGTCGTGCAAGGTTTGCAGGGCGGCGTTGGGCTGCTGCGCGGCGGTGGATGGAGGCCTGGGGCGGCCAATCTCTGCCGCCAGCGCCAGCTTGAAATCGCGAAAGCCGGAAAAGCCGATCTGGCGGCAAAGCCTCAAAATGCTGGCTTCCCCACTACCCGCGAATTCGCCTAGTTCCCCGACCGAGTGGTGCAACACTTTCTCAGGATTTTCCAGGATGTATTTGGCGATCCGAGCGAGCGCATTCGGCAGATGATCGATGTCTTCCTGCAAGCCAGATAAGATGCTCTCGCGCTCTGCCGCTGTCGCGGCGGGTGAGTTAATGCTCATCGTCATGATACCCATACCTTATGAAGCCGCAGAAAAGAGAGCCAGATGCCATCGACCCGTCCGACGATTGGCTTCCGAAGCGCGCGCGACCAGGGGCCGACTTCGAGATTGGGAGAACAGGACTAGCCAGTGCTCGCCCGACTGGGAAGACTAGTAGTCCTCAATTCTGTTCGGGCCGGATCCACTTCTGAGCATCATAGCGGAAAAGCTGCGCCCTAAAAGGTCGCATTTCAAGCTCCTCTGATGGGCGCTATCCCAGAGATCATAGTGCTCATTGGGGTCTTCTTTATGATCGAACAACTCTCCTATTCCAACATCATGATATACATTTAGCTTATATCGTCCATCATAGTACATTGATGCGCGTGACCCCCGGCTCCCGTGGAATCGGAGAGAATTGTGATACTCGCTGACCACGTACGGCTTGTGGTATTCCAATGAGGTGTTGCCAAGCAGCATCTGGTCGAGTGACAGCCCCTGCATAGCGCTGGGGATCTCAAGACCCGACAACGAGAGCAATGTGGGTGCAATATCAACCAGCTCGACGAGTGCATTCGACACCGATCCTTGGGCTGAGCTGCCGGGCACGGAAATCATAAGCGGGACATGCACCAGACCCTCATAGAAACGGCAGCCTTTGTAGAGCAGGCCGTGGTCACCCATCATGTCACCATGATCGCTCATGAAGACAATGATGGTGCGATCCAGCTGGCCGGTTTCCGTCAAAGCGTCCAGTACCCGGCCGACTAGATCGTCGACTTGAGCCACCTCCGCATGATATGCCGCTCTCATCTCCCAAATGTCGAAGTTCGTGGGTGGCGCTTCATGCGCAGGCCCGGCGATCTCGTCATTGTGCGCCTGACCGACGGCTGCTGCGGCCTGCCACGGATCCACCGCGAATTTTGCCTGCTGATCGACTCGTTCAAATTTCTTCTGATGCTCGAGATCGATCGGCCTGAAGACAGGATCAGGCATATCACTTGGGTTGAAACGCCTGAGGTAGTCAGGCGGGGGATTGAGAGGCGGATGAGGTGCGTCGATATTAATGCCTAAATACCAATTACGACCAGAATGCATCTTGATGAAACGCTCTGCCCGATCGCCTGCCCAACGCGCCTGCCGATATTCTGCGGCCGGTCCCGGGCCATAATGTTGGTCAAGATACGGTTTGAAGTAGGCTACGGGATCGACCCCTTTTGACCACATCCACGCATGATAGTCATGGTTGCCTGACCACTCCGGAAATGGCTCAGGGCTCCAGTAGAACTCGGCAAATCCATCGTCGGGGCGCTTTTCTATCATGCCACGAGTGGCAGATAGGTGCAGCTTCCCTATGTGCCCCGGGTAGTATCCGGCATTCGCCATCAGTTTTGGGAGCAAAACGAGATGCGAAGGAAACGTGCCGGCGCCGTTTTGATGCACTTGGTGTGCGATCGGATACAACCCCGTCAGAAAGCTCGTTCGGCTCGGCGTGCAGATCGGGCTTTGACAATACGCACGAGCGAATGCTGTACCCCTCGCGGCCAGACGGTCGATATTGGGAGTTTGCGTGCCCTTGAACCCGAGACACCGCAGCGTGTCCCAACGTTGTTGATCACTGCAAATCCAGACAATATTAAAGTTGCCCAACTCTGATCCTCAAACGCAATAGAGGTCTAATTCGTTCGCCACCGGCGCGTCAATCGCGCCGGTGGCCGGGTGCGTGAAGACTACTTCAAATATCCAGCCCGTTTTAAGATATCCACGGCCTCAGTCTGAGCATCATCCAGGGCGGCCTGGGCACTTTTGCTGCCAACAACCGCCTCCTGCAGGGCTCGACCGAGGCGGTCGCCGATCTCCTTGAATTCAGGGATTCGAGGATAATACCACTCCGGCGCGACCCGAAGAGTTTCAGCATATGTTGCCGCGAACGACCCGTGGCCATAATTGTAGTCGTGCTTGGCAAGTATCTCCGGATCGTTCCACAGGGACGATCTCGTGATCGCGACAAAGGTGCTATCGAGTGAAATGCGTTTCATCACATCTTTACTTGTCGCCCACTGAAGGAATGCGGCTGCGGCTGCCTTGTTTTCTGATGCCGCCGGGATGACATAGGCCTGTCCCGCAAATGGCGGGAACCTCCCACTTATTCCGCCGGGCGGCAAAGCGAATCCAAGCTTACCTACGACTTTCGACAGCTTGGGGTCGAGAATGCGGCCGGCAGTAGGAGCGCCTTCCACCGTCATTGCAATGCGGCCCTGCTGCATCGCAATGACGACGTCGTCAAACGTTGCTGAGGTGCTGCCAGGCACGGTGAACCTGGTCATCACGTCTGTGTACCATTTCAGCGCCTCCACAGCGGCGGGTGTATTGACCGTGGGCGTCAGATCCGCCGGTTCGTGCGCGAAATATTTGCCGCCGAAAGCATACAGGACCTGGCCCCAAAACCAGATATTCTCACCGGTGTCGGGTTGCCCTCTTAGTGCGGTGCACTGAATATCAGCCTTTTTCAACAGCTCGCAGTCATCGCGGAATTCCTCCCACGTTTGTGGTGGCTGTTTGATACCGGCCTTCTCCAATAAGTCGGGACGATAGTAAAGGAGCTGCGTCGCCGCGAAATGCGGCAATGCCAGTTGTTTGCCGTCCTTATTGTACAGGCGAAGCACGGGAGCGATGAAATCCTGTACATCGGCACTCTTCATGTCGATGTAGTTGTCGAGCGGCTCCAGGATATCGCCAGATGCGTATCGCCCGAACTCCTCGCTCCCTAAGTAGACCACGTCGTAGCTGTTTGAACGTGTCAAGAGCTCGACCGACACCTTCTGAACGGTCGGCGCATAACCGAAGAGATCGAACTGCACTTCAGCGCCGGTCTTCTCTGTGAACTCGTGCGCAAATTTTTTGAGCTCAAGATCGTATGCTGAGTTTGTCGATAGGATCTTTATCTTTACGCCGTCGTACCGCTGCTGAGCCGATGCTCCCCCGCCAATGGCAACACCTAATGCGACAGCAAGAATTCCGATGTACCTCATTGCTTCTCTCCTTGAGCTAACGTTTCACCCTTTCACGGAACCGGTCGTTGTTGAGCCGGCGACGTACTTCTTTACGAACGGCACGAAAACCACGATCGGAACCAGCATAAGCACGCAGGCGGCTGCCGCTTTGCCCCAATCAGTTCCCTCAAACGGCATGAAATTCAGAATTGCGACGGCTGCAGTTTTTGCGTTATCGCGTGTTAGCGTCAGCGCGAAAAGAAACTCGTTCCAAGAACCAATAAAGACTAATATAGCCGTTGCTAAGATGCCGGACCTGGAAATAGGTATCGAGATAAGTGTCATCACCTGCAGCGTTGACGCGCCATCTATGGTAGCGGCCTCTTCGATTTCACGAGGAACTTGGTCAAAAAACGCCGATAAATACCAAATCGCGAGCGGGATAGCGAACGTGGTGTTGACGATGATCAGCGCAATCTTCGTGTCGACCAAATCTACTTGGCGGAAAAAGAGAAAATAGGGGATGATGTAAATCATCGCTGGCGCAGCCCGGAGCGCCAGTACCAACGTCAACAGCCTGCGCATGGAAGTCTTCTGCAGATGGGAGATGCCAAATGCCGCCGGGACCGAAAGCGCCATGGTCACTACAATGGTGCTGCATGAGACCACAATTGAATTGATGAGCGCCGAAGAAAAGTCCTTGTCGGCGATTATCGCGGTATAGTGCTGAATGGACGGCTCTCCCACGATCACCGGCGGCCATTGAAACATCTCTGTCGGCTCTTTGAGAGATGTCGAAAGTGTCCACAGGATTGGAGAGAATAGGAATAGCGCGAATGCAGCACAGATGACATATCCGTAGATGTATCGTCCAAGGTCTCGATGCATGATCAGCCCCCGACTCGGCCAGCCGAGATTCGGCGAACAAACCAAAAGCAAGCCCCGACGATTGTGGCTGTGAACGCCACGAGAATTGAGGCGGCATAATCGAGGTCAAGATATGTAAATGCGGTCAGGAAAGCGTAGAAGTTAAGGGGCTCCGTCGCCCCTGCAGGCCCGCCTCCAGTCAGCACGAAAATCACCGGGAAAATGCCGAGGACCTCCAAGGCTTGAAATACTGCAACGGCTCCCATTGCAGGTAAGACAAGCGGTATGGAGATATGCCGTTGGGCCTGAGCCCAGCTTGCACCGTCGAGGCTGGCCGCCTCATAAATCTCGTCGGGGATTGAATCCAGGGAGGAAAGAAGCAGCAAAGCAACTATAGGAACCCCAAACCAAACCGACACGATGATCACGGTAGCAAGCGCTGAGGCCTTGCCTCCCAGCAAGTCGGCGTCGAAATTGTGTCCGAAGAAGCTTGCGAAATAAGACAGGCCGCCCACACCAGGAATGACAAACAATTTCCACACAATTCCGCCTACCGCTGGCGGTACTACGGAGGGAAGCAGGGAAGCTGCTCGCATCCACCGTGTACCGATGAGCTTCTCCTTCAAAGCTAATGCCAGCGCCAACCCACACAGGAGTTGAAGCGCGACGGGCATAACGACTAGGGCAAAAGTCACGAAAGCAGCGTTGATAAATCGGCCGTCGGACAAGAAGCGTGTGTAATTGTAAATGCCGATGAAGGTCGTCTTTCCGGGGAAGGCGATGTTGAAATCCACGAATGAGAGCGCAACGACAGCCGCAATCGGGACGAACGTCGCAAGGCATAGGAACCCGATCGCGGGGGTAACCAGCGCCCAGGACACATTAAGCCGGGAATATGCCATGGGTCCGTTCCTCCTTGATGTCTATGCCCATGTTGAAAGCCTGGCCTGGCTGGCATTGGCGAGCTGAATGGGACCGAGTGCGTCAAAAGTCCGGCTAGGAAGGAGGTCCGGAACGTTGTTATGTCCGGACGTGCGAGCTCAGATCTGCGTTTCCGTTTCGTCCATCGCAACCTTTGTGTCCGTTTGGCTATAACGGAACGGGACATCCGTAAGTCCGGCCGCGTCGGACAGCTCGGCCGCCAGCAGCTGGGCGGGCAGAATGTCTACGATGGCCCGGGCAACACGGTTCTGCAGTGGAGGCACTTTCACAACTGTCAGGGTTTTGTGGTCGTGAGGCAATTCGCTCGCGGTTACTAGAAGAACTGCACAGCCGATTTCGGCTAACTCCTGCGCCAACCGCACTTCGCGACCATCGCCGAATATCAATATCCCAGTCGCCTGATCCATAGATTCCATCGGACCATGCAAGTAGTGCAGCGTGTCGCTGGCGCCTGCCGGAACCCTGACAGCCTCACGAATAAGCAAACAAGCTTCGCCCGCTGTACCAAAGGCGGATATTGCGCCAACGCAGTCGATGGCTCGCTGGTCACGGAAAATTTCGCCAGCACGAGCCATTTTCTTCGCCGAGGTCTTCAGGACCTCGCTTGCGATCTGGGGAATGTCGTTCCAATTAAAGCTCTCTCCACCGCCAAGAGCATCAACCAGCAGCCCGCCTGCCAAAAGCGACCCTGTGAAGCCGGTACTTGATGGCAGCGAATCCAGCCCGGACTCATACCGAATTGCCGTTGAAGCGGCGCGCGATAGCGGGTCATTGCCTTCATTCGTGATTGCAAGGGACGGCAACTGACTGTGCACGTTAAGCGCAGCAATGGGCTCGACGCTCCTTCCTCCGACAGAAAGCACGATAATGGAATCGCCAGGATCTCCCGGCTCAACGAGATCGACAGCGCGCCAGGTATTTGCCCGCCTACCGCGACGCTGAAGTTCGCCGGTCACCACCGCCGCAGCTTCGTAACTCGCGCCTATCCCTGTAACGACCAAAGTTCCGTTTTTGAATTGGGAAAGATCAAGTTTCCGAAGCTGCGGTCGGACAACTTCCAACGCATGGCGAAACTGATCAGGCTGACGGGCGATCGCCGATCTGTAAGTCATTGAACATCCTTGTGTTGAGGCATGATTGGACCTTCGGTGCTGGCGCCACCCGTGCGAAGTTGCTGCGCCATGACGCAGGCTCCCAAGACCGGCGGCCTGTTAAGGAAAGTGACGGCTAGGGTGGCCCCGAAGCGGCTGGCAATTTCGTGAGAAAATGCGTTGGCTAAAAGGGGTTGAGCAAGAATGACCCCACCGCCCACCACAACATGTTTGTCGTGCACGCCGCCTAACATCAGATGGTGGACCAACTGAGTCAGGGCCGCTGCGCCCTCGTCAATAACGCGTTTAGCCAAGGACGAACCTTCATTGGCGGCGTAGAAGATAACGGGTGCGTATCGCCCCAGAGCCGAGGCGCTGCCTTCCTTCGCAATCGCGGTGCCGATGTTCGTGGGGCTATTCAGTCCGAATGCCTCACAAAGCGCTTCGACAAGCGGCTCTGACCTCGCCCCTCCCAGGTCAATATGCAATCGCACTGCTCGGCCGGCCTCGCGTACTAAACCTGGAGCGCTCCCTTCGTCTCCGATTGCCCAGCCCCAACCGCCTGCGACATGCATCTTGCCTTTCTGGTCCCGAGCGACGGCGATTGAGCCAGTGCCCGCGACGACACCAATTCCGCTGGAAAGCCCCATGGCGAGGGGAAAAAGTTCTGCATCATTGACGACCCTTAAGGGGCAGGCAAAATGATTGGAAAGCGGCTGTTGGAGGACGGCGCACTCTTCCTCATCATCGCATCCATGAGAGCCAATCGCGATGCTGTTGGGCGTGGCGCCAGCAGCAAATCTGCGAATTAGCGCGATAAGTCGAGGGATATCGTGGTCATAGGCGCCAGAACGCCATTCACTGGTTCGCACGACCAAGTCGCGGGCCATACCCTGGTCCAGGCAAGTCCTCAAATGCGTTTTGGTGCCACCGATATCGACACCAATTGTTATAGAACCCATCTCTTCACTCTGTTCGCATTAGCATGTAGCGGCCGCGGTTCCAGTCTATTTTTAGAGGAATATCACTATTTTCCCATTCACAAAAGATGGTTTTTTTCATCATCTCGAGTTATCTTGCCGTCGACGAAGGGATGTCGGATGTCAGTTGCAAAAAGGGAGGCAGGCGCTAGAGCCCTAACGAAAATTATGTTCACTGCTTGGCAATGTGCTGAAAAGTTCCTATTGCTCTCGCTGCCCGCGTCAAATCAAACCCAGAGGAGCTGGAGCCCCGTGATCTCAAGGGAATCGTTTTAATGCAGGAAAACATTTTAGCGCGATTGCGATCGTCTCAGCCGAGCCTCAGTCCGGCACTCCTTCGCATCAGTGAGTACGTCCTCAAGGATCCCGCGAAGGTCGTGCACCAGACCATCACGGAGGTCGCTGACGGATCTGGATCGAGCGAAGCGAGCGTTTTGCGGTTCTGCAGAGACATCAAATTTTCGAGCTTTCAGCGTTTCAAACTGGCATTGGGAATCGAACTCTCAACTAACCAGACAATCAGACATGCCAGCCCGTCCGGTGACATCATCGACGATACGCTGTCCATGGCCGTCACGGCACTCAGTCAGACAAAGGACCTGTTGAACCAGGCCGCTCTCGAATTGGCGGTAAAACATATCATACGAGCGAAAAGTATCGATCTCTACGGTTTGGGCGGCTCTGCGAATGTGGCCCGATATGCGCATTACTTGTTTATTAGATCTGGACTGATGTCGCGCGTGCTGGACGACCCGCATCTCGCCGTCATGAGTGCGGTGAATCTCGGACCCAAGCACGTGGCACTGGCAATTTCGGAATCTGGCTCGAGCAAGGATACCATCAACTCACTCATGGCAGCCAAGGCTGCTGGCGCGTTCACCATAGCAATCACATGTCACATACGCAGTCCAATCGCTGCCAAGGCGGACGCTGTGCTGGCAGCATCCTCGACGGACACCCCCATCATGCGAGGAGCATTCTCCCGGGTCGCTGGACAATATTTGATTATCGACATCCTCGCCAACATGATCGCTAAAGATGGCAGCAAGTTCCAGGCGGCTATGCAGCGAACCGCGGAAGCCACCATAGATAAAAGCTTTTAACCGAAACGTTCGCGCAGGTAGTCGTTAAGGAAACGACCGTCGGGATCAAAGAGAGCCCTTTGGGAAACAAAATCCCGGTACCTTGGGTACAAGCCTTCGATCTCCGGCCGCCCCAGACTGTGAAGTTTGCCCCAGTGCGGACGACCGTTCGCTGAGGAAAAGATCGTCTCGCAATCACGGATGAAATCCCAGTAGTCCTCTCCTGCTGCGCCGGACACGGATATCATCGCAGTCTTTCGCTCAAAGTATGGACTCAGCCAAATAGCGTCAGCCGCTACGGTTCTATACTCCACCGGGAATATCTGCGACGGATACTTTGTCTTTATGAGCTTCCGGATTTCGCGGAATACCGACGGACCGTCCCCGTAGGGCACCGCGTACTCGCATTCATTATGGTTCGGCATCGGAATTGAACCCGGAAATATCCGGTAGCTCGGCCCTATTCTCTCGCCGACCCGATCTTCGACAGACTCCGGCGATTGAGCCGTGACGTTCAGCGTCCTCAGTTCGCAGACATCGGATTTGCTGCGAGTACGTCCCATGCCAAACGTGTTGGGCAGGCTGTATAACGAGGCCGAGTGTTCGGTCGGGCACCAGAAAACGCGGAGACTCCTATTTTTTTGGCATAGCTGATCCAGGTGATCCATGCATTCTTCGAAATCCTCACGCCATATTTTGTCATGAAGATCAAAAGCGGGAACAAGCTTCATCGTGACGGAAAGTACCACGCCGAACATTCCGATGGAGACTTTTGCAGCGTTGAGGGCATCCGGGTTTTGTGAGGCATCGACATTGACGATCGATCCGTCGCCAGTCGCTATCCGCATTCCAACTATCGGCCCTGCTAAGCATTTTAAACTATCTCCGCTGCCATGCGTACCCGTCGATACGGCCCCGCTTATGGTTTGCAGATCGATATCACCCTGATTCGGCAACGCCCAACCTGCAGAGCGCAGTTCAGAGCCGACGTCACAAATCCGCGTTCCGCCGCGAAGCGTCACCTTGCCGTTGGCGTGGTCGATGTTTTCGATCCCGGATAGGCGCTCCGCGGAGATCAGAACGCCGTCCGTGGGGACAATTGGCGTATAAGAGTGCCCCGTACCCACGACGCGGACGCGCAGGTTGTTCAAGGCTGCTGCCTTGATCGTACAGCAGACGTCATCGTCCGAACTTGGCATCGCGAAATGCTTTACCCGACAAACCTGATTGCTCACCCAGTTCCGCCAAATCAAGCTCGGGCCGAGTGTCGGCGAACTTATTTCTGAAGAATGCAATGGAGTTCTCCTGCTATGTGTTCTCAGGCATTTGGCGGTAGCGACCATAGGTATGATGGATACCATCATCGCGATGTATATAAAAGACGATTTTTTTCATTCTTGATCGAATGCACCGAGGCGGAATCCGACTCTCGTGCGGGTCACCAATCGAAAACCGTCTTGAACGGTTTCCAGGCCTCATGGGAGCCGGGCTCTGCTCATCTCAAGCCTTGATGGCTCCCGAACTCAGGCCCGGAAACTAGAGCCCGCCGCAAAAGACCGTGCCGCTACCAACCCGAAATTGTTGCCGGTATCCCCTGCCATCAAAGGGTACGCACCCGCCTTTCGGTACTGGCGCGATGGAGCCATCCTGATGTAGAGATAAAAACATCCTCTATCACCTGGGCGAAGTGGCTGGCTCTCCATTGGTTGCAGTCAAGAGGTTCCATGCGTCGCGAATCCCGCACGTACGTTGAGAGCGCGAAGAATTGTCCGAAGGCAGATGGTTGGAGGTGCATTCTCGGCTCGTCGATAGCATGGAACCTCTGGGACAGCAGACTGCTCGCATTATGCGCGGAGGCGCGCGGCATTAAGGCCGATGAAGCCGTCCTGAATGAGAAGGCGCTCGCTCGCAGACACGCCCATAACTTCGAGGCTATCAGCAGCACGGAAGGGTGGGGCTTGCGGACACCGATGTTATCGGAGGAGAAGAGCCGTGAGCCTACAAGCCCCAATGTCAGCGGCTCTCATGCGGTGGATGAGTCGAAACTGATGTACTCGATACGACACAAAGGGAATGGGTAAGCCAGTGGAGCAGTTCAATTGAGCAGGTGTCGCCAACAGTCATCGAGGGGCCAGCTGGATCTCAACCTCGACTGTTTCCATTAAGTGTTCCGGCCAGCTTACACGCCATGACGCTTAGTATAGGCGGTTGTTGATCGTTTCGCTCAATTCCGGAGAGCGTTGCCTGATTCCTTCCGGATGTACCGGGACACCTTCTGCGGCGAGTTTTGTCGAACACCTCGGATGCTATGATTTTCGTCTCCGCAAGGGTGCCCGTCAAAATCGAAGATGATCAGTCCAGACCGAGGCCGATCGGAGGTCGTGATTGAGGATGCGACCGTCATTTCGGGTCACCCGGACGAATAACGGGCAACAAATCAAGTCCCTCGTGACGATGGACGACGACATCCGTTCCGTCCAACATGATGACGTCGTATGAGGGTGCAGCCGCGACGAATATGGGCTTGCCATATTGTTCCCAGTCCAGAACGATATGCTGCGCCGTGCCACGGCTGGCAGTGAAGGAGATTCCTGACAGACTGCCTGCTGCAGCGACATGCCGATGACCAAAGAGCATGTGGCGGACCGATGCGTTTTTCTTAACAATGGAAAAGAACCGCTCGGTCTCCTTCATGTCGCATGTCCTAAAGCAGGGCACATGCAAGTCCGATGGTGAATGGTGCATAGCAACCACGACTGGTCGGCCGGCGCCACGGACAAGCTGCTCTTGGAGCCATTCAAACCGGCCACCGTCGAGACAACCGCCAGGACTAATGTCGTCCTTCGTGTCGAGCAAGACGACGAGCCACTCGTGCAGGTCTACAGCCGCCTGAACGAAGCCTTCTCCGCCGAAGACGCCTCGAAACGCGGTGCGGTTGTCATGGTTGCCGATGGTCAGATAGACGGGGAGCCGGACGTCGGACAAAATCTCGCGCAAGAGCACGTAGGCGGCCGGATCCCCGGTGTCAGCAAGGTCTCCGGTAATAAGGATGAGTTTGGCATCTGCGTGTACGCGCGAGACGTGGTCCAAGGTGTCGCATAATCTCTGCGCCGGATCGATGCCGTAAAGCATCTTGCCAGGTGCGACAAAATGGGGGTCTGTTATATGAATGATTTTTTGCATTGCTCCACACTTACATAAGCCCGACTCCGGAAGGAAATGGGGCAAGAAACAGGTCTTAGGTTGGACCAGTAAATGACCATTCGTTATGGGGACCATTTATCGGCCACAAAAGCGACGATTTCAGCGGCGCTGACATGGACCGGGCGCCGCAATATGTTGCCTCGAGGCCCATTATGCGACCGCCTTCGTCGCTTCGTACACAGGCACCTCAAAATTTGTGCCATTTCCGCCCGTTCAGAGTGGACGGCTGCGTACCGCTTGCAATCGTTTCGGCCGGGCCGGTAGAATCCTCGACCTCCCGCTAGGTCACCTTAATTCATGGAGTTGGAGTGCGCCCCTCGGACCGGACAGGATGAACAAGCAGAATTGACTTGGAAGCCGGGCTTTCGAAGGATGGAAGCCCATGGTGACTTATCGCACGCACAGCATCGAGTTCAAACGTCAGGTAGTGCAGGAGTTCCTGTCCGGCGAGACGCTGCATGGTCTCGCCAAGCGGCACGAACTGCCGCGTAACCTGATCCGCATCTGGGTTCAGAAATACGAGGCCGGCTCCTTCGACGAAGACGTGGCGGCGGCCGACACGATGCAGACCTATGAGGCGCGGATCGCAGCGCCGGAGCGGCTGGTAGGCCGGCAAGCCTTGGAAATTGAGTTTCTAAAGGGGGCTCTGAAAAGCGCACCACGTCCGAGAAGCGGGACTACATCCGTGATCACCGGCCCGGCGGTGTCTCCATCGCTGAAGGATGCCGGCTGATGGGGATCGCGCGATCAACCTACTACGATCAGCCCGAAACCGCCGTGGATGACACAGCGCTCGTCGAGACGATGGGTGAGATCTCCGACAGCTTCGAAGCTTACGGCTATCGCCGCATGCAGGCGGCGCTGCAGCAGCGCGGCATCCTCGTCAACCACAAAAAGGTCAGACGGTTGATGCGCGAGCACGATCTGCAGCCCAGGATCAGGCGGCGCTTCATCGCCACTACGGAGAGCGATCACGAGTTGCCGATCTTCCCGAACCTGGCGAAGAACGTGACACCGGCCGGCCCGAACCAGCTCTGGGTGAGCGACATAACGTACGTGACGATTGCGGCGGGCTTCGTCTACGTCGCGGTCATTTTGGATGCCTGGTCACGCAAGGTCGTTGGTTACGCCATCGGTCGGTCGATCGACGCGCGCTTGACCGTTGCAGCATTGAAGGCGGCAACCGAACGACGAAAACCCCCGCCGGGCTGCGTCCATCACTCGGACCGAGGGTCGCAAGGCGGATTCAAGCGATCGTCGCAACACCGATTGTGTTCACTCACGACAGCAACTCGTCAAGCGCCTCTGCGGGCGTTTTCCAGCCCAGGGTCTTTCTCGGTCTGGCATTGAGGGCCGCAGCCACGGCGGCGATCTCGTCGGCGCTATGGATGCTCAGGTCGGTGCCTTTCGGGAAGTACTGACGTAGCAGCCCATTGGTGTTCTCGTTGGTGCCCCGCTGCCATGGGCTTTGCGGATCGCAGAAGTAGACTTGGACGCCCGCGTCGATCTTGAGACGATCGTGCTGAGCCATTTCGGCTCCCTGATCCCAGGTCAGCGAACGGCGCAGTTCTTCGGGCAAGGTGATGATGGTCCGCGTAATTGCGTCGCGCACGGCTTCGGCCCCGTGTCCCGCGAGAGCGGGTCCATTTTTCATGCGCGGAGCTTCGCCATGCCCCGCAAGCCGGGGAAGATGGAGTAGCATCGTGAAGCGTGTCGTACGTTCAACCAGCGTGCCGATCGCCGAGCTGCCAAGACCAAGGATGAGGTCTCCCTCCCAGTGACCCGGCACCGCGCGATCGGCCGCTTCGGCGGGGCGTTGACTGACCATGATCTCCGGCGAGACAAAGCTCTTGCCTCGCCTGAGTACGCGCGCCCTGGGGACCCGCAGCACGCGCCCCGTTCGCAAGCAGGCCGACAGTTCGCGGCGTAGCGCTCCCCGACCCTGAACGAAGAGGGCTTGATAGATGGCTTCGTGGCTGATGCGCATCGTCCGGGAAGTCGATCGGCAAGCGTCGGGCAATCTGCTCCGGGCTCCAGGCCCTGGCCCAGCGCCGATCCTTTCGCGGGCCATGCCAACGGCCCTTCCACGGAACGGCGGGACCAGGAACGGCGGCGCCGCTCGGGGTCATGACGACGCCGGCCAGTAGAGCCGACGGCGCGCGTCTGGCCTTCTTACGGATAGCGGCCCTTGGGGACGATCTCTACGTCGAATTCGCCACAGAGCGCGTCAACTCGCGGGTCGACGTAGAGTGCAGATCCGCGGCTCCAGCCTTCTCGCGCAAGCATTCGGCGTCTCCGCATGATCGACGCACGATGTTTGCACAAATGTAATGGCCGCTGCAAGAGTGATGCACGATGGACAGTGGTGGGGCACGCGTTGACGAGATGTCAAGCATTCAGGATTTTCGCTTCCTTGGCGGCGTTGAGAAATGCCACGCGCGCTACCTCCGGTGCGCTGCCGCCGCCGAGCACCTTCATGCACGCCATGCGAGCCTGGATGCGGCGCCCGGTTTCTCCAATGGGCCAGCGGTAAAGCAGCATTTCGGCGGCTTCGCGGGTGCTCGAAACACTGACTTTGCCCGAGGACAGCAAAACGGTCACGGGCTCTTCGAACGTGCCGACGTCTCGTTCGCTGGTCATAAACAGGTCTCCTTCCGCAACCCCCACAAGAGCTTACGGTCGAAACCTCCATTCCGTTGCGTCACGTTTGTCCCGGTGGGCGAACGTTCTGTGAGGATGGGACCTCGTCCAGAGCGCGGGCTTGATCGCTCTGACTAGACTCGCCAACGCGTTGCGGTCCTCAAATAGCGAGAACCGTCCTTATCGCTACCGGCCACTTGCCGGCGCAGGCATCCGCAGACGGAAGTCAATACTCATTTCTGAGGATGGAAATCTCGCGTGCAGATCGGCGAAGCTGGGCCAGAGGAGTGATCGTCATGACCGTTGCCCATGGCCTCGCCAGCGACCCCAGCGGGATGTGGCGGGTCGTCTTCTTGCCTGAAGAGCTGCATCTCTATGTGGAGTTCAATCGGCCAGGCGCCGGCACAAATCCCGTCGACTGGATGAGCCTCGACGACTTCCTTGCACGGCGCCCAAAAGATGCTCTCCACCAGCGGGCGCGCGACAGACTGGTCTCGCTTATTTGCAAGGCGCTTGGGGCCTGTCCCGGCTGACGCCCAACCGTTCTATCGACTTGGGAAATAGCCTATGCTTCTATCCCAAGGCGACGGGGGAAAGCGCTATGGGCAGGGGAAGAATGATCGCGGTTTTGGCCGCAGCTCTGGTGATTGCCGGTTGCCAGAACAGCGGGTACTTGCTCAAAACATACAGCGCTTCTGTCGCGCCCAAGCACGTCGTCCAGACCGCTGGCGGCTCATTCTGGGTCTTCGATCGTCCGGACCTTGGCAAGATCATGACAACGCCGTCGCCAGGGACAATCGCCGCGCCGGCGATCATCAGCGGAGCAACGGTCGGTCTGGTAAAGCTCGATCCAGTCGTTGCGGCGCACCAGGCTGTCGCCCTGCAGTACCTCGCTCAAACTGGCCGGACCTGCGAGATCAAAACCAGCGTCGAGATTTGGCGCCCGGAGTTTGAACACACCTACGTTTGCTAAAACTGAGGGTCGGGAGTCGCGAGCGCAAGAGCGAACCGTTGCTGCCTTGCGCATCGCCCTCTAGGCCGCCGGCGTCGAGTTCATCCCGGAGAACGGCGGCGGCGCCGGCGTGAGGCTCCGCAAACCTTAGCACTACTTTGGCAGATTTTTAGCGGAGAGGGTTCTGCAGCAGTGGGGACAACGGATTGGGGGCGGCTGCGCGAGCGCGGTGAGGATGGCTTGCCTGACGGCGGGTAGGCTCGGTTGGGGCGGCGGGCCGAGGATTCTTTTTTCCCCCTCCCGCTTGTTTGAGGCGGCGAGATTGCAGGAAGGCGTAGGCGATCATCGTCATCAGCGCGTGCCGGTGCAGGCCCGTCCATGAGCGCCCCTCGAAGTGGTCGAGGCCAAGTTCCTCCTTGAGCTGCTGATGCGCCTGTTCGCAGACCCAGCGCGCCTTGATGGCGCCTGCGATCTGCTTGAGCGAGGCGTCCGCGGGCAAGTTGGAGAGGTAGTATTTGCGCTCGCCGGTCGAGCGGTGCTCGCCGATCACCCAGACCTCCTCGCCAGGCAGATGCTGAGCGCCCATGTCGCGGATGCGCTGGGGTGGCCATCTGCAACCCGGACACGGACAGCGGCGAAGCGGGCCGAGAGGCGGCCTTTGGTGCCACGCCGCCAACTGACCGTCCGCCATTGGGCTTTTTCCAGCATCGCCTGCGCGGTCATCGACTTCACATCGGGGATATGCCGGCGGCGCGGGCGGCCGTGTCCGGCAACGGGGAAGATCATCGCCACGTCGGCGGCATAGACCTTCTGCTTGAACGGGATACCGACGGCCCAGGTAAGGCCGCGCTCGGTGAGCGCCTGCCGGAAGGGGGCGCTCAAGCCATATCCGGCATCGGCGAGCACGCAGCCAAAGCGTAAGCCGGCTGCGCGAGCCCGGTCGATCTCGGCCAGCGCGATTTCGGGCTTGGTCCTGTAGGCACGATGGTCCTCGGGCACACCGGCACGGTCGAGCCGGGCGGGATCGGAAGTCCAGCTCTCGGGCAGAAACAATCGCAGCCACTTCGCCAGAGGCCAGCGTCAGCGACACCAGCGTCTGGCAGTTGGCGTTCTTGCCAAGCGCCGAGGCATATTGCGGCGCGACGCCGACCGAGTGGCGCCCCTTCTTGGGGAGCGCGGTGTCGTCCACGATCAGCCACGCATCGTTCCCGCCAACTTGTTTGTCGGCCTCCGCGAGCAGCACCTTCTCCAGCGGCGCAGCATCCCACACGCCGCTCGCGATGAAGTGGTGCAGCTGGTCATAGTTGACGCCTGCGTCGCGCGCCGCCATCGGTTGGACGCTCTTGCGATCCCCAAGGCCAATCAGCCCAGCAATATAGGCCGGACACATCCGCGCACGCGTCTTGTGCCTCAACGCCGAGACGAACGGCTCAAGCCACCGCTCCAGATCGAGTTGCCAATCCCTGTTCATGGCCGGCCCCTCCAAAAGCCGACCTCTCATGAATCACGCAAAACGGCTCTTGGGAATCCTCGAAACGCTCCCGGAGCTAAAAATCTGCCAAAGTAGTGTTAGGCCGTAGACTCATTACTGCGCAGCCACACACCTGCTTTTCGCCATCGGACGAAGCGGTTGCAACCGGTGGTGCGCGGGCCATAGCGCTGAGGCAGGTCGCGCCATGGGGCACCGGAGCGCAGCACCCAGAAGATGCCGTTCAGCACGCGCCGATCATTAACACGCGGCACACCTCTTGGTTTGTTGGGTAGCAGCGGCTCGATCACCATTCAAGTTCTGTCAGACCATATCGGCTCATGGTAAGCCCTGAATCAGAATCCGGCCCGATGTGGAGTGTCAGTAGGACGTTTCGTTCGTCACCTGTCACCTTATCGAGCAGTGAAGAAAATGCATCGCACATTGCGCGGCGAACGTGCTCCGCAGTGATTTCCGGCAGAAGCTCTTGGTTGCGGTCGGGCCGAGCAAGGGGCGAGCTTCTTGCCGGGCCTGCGCCAACACCAGAGTGAGTTCGGGGCCGAGACAAGCTGTAGAACCTCGCCTGCTTGGAATGCTTCCCCTACCAACACAAAAACTCATTGCCCGACCGCCTGTGCCGATGATCTCCGGGGATACGCCACGACGCCTGCTTGATTTATGCGGGAGTCTCCCGACTACGTTGCTGGATGGGTAGCACGCCACAACTTGAAACGGTTTTGATCGAGATGATTGTCCAAGCTGCAGATTTTCCAACGGCCAGCTTCGATTCCGTAGCAGGCGACGGCGCCGATAAATCTGGAGGCCGAATACTCTTCAATGTTCGCGTTGACAGCCATGCGGATGTTCAGCGAGTTGTCGCGATCGCGAGCAAATCGGACGGGGGGATGACTCCTCTGCTTCTGCTGTTGGATCGTACGGGGACGTCGATCAAGATCCACGAGGTGCCGGGTGAGGACTACCCATTGGTAGTCTCCATCGCCCGTTGGGCCAATCAGCCCCTTCACTCGCAAGCCATTACCAGCGTCAATGTCGAGGTTACCCTGCTCCTGGACGCTGTCGCATCGGAAGCACGGCCGGAATAGCTGAATTGCGGACTCAGCCGATGTTAGCGGGGCCTACGCGTTATGAACGGGGCCCCACTCCTCCTGCTGCTTTGTGCATTCCACACTGCCATTTATGCGACTTTTGAGGCACGAAGCGTGAACATTGGCGCATAGAAGTCTGGTTTCTCACCGCCTTGAACTTCGCGCCAGAAGGGATCATTCGGCTGCGGTCCAGAGGCTTGGCGCGGGAGAGTAAACCCAGACCCGCGCCGGCTTTTCCACGAATGACTGCCAGGGAGATCAGCACCTGACGCAGAAGTCGGCTGGGCACTCCGGACCACGAATCCAACGCCGACGGGAGATTTAGGTACCGGGCTCGGCGTTGTCGCCACGGAAGTGGTAGCTGTCCACCACCCTCTCGCGAGCAGGGCCGAACAGTGGCGTCGAGAGTAGATCCTCCAGCTTGGCGTTGGCCGACCAGGGCTCGTCTATGAGGCACCAGTCAAGCAGGAAGTGGTCGCCATCTTTGGAGATCAGCAGCCCAACGCCGATCCGAGTTTTGAGATCGTACTTCGCCGCTTGGGTAAACAGTTTCACTGCGTTCGTTCTCATCCTGATCCCGTCCTCGCCAATGACTGGCCAGTCGGGATCCATACTTGCGACCATGAAAGTGCAATCGGTCATCGGGAACGCGAACCTGAATGGTCGACGAGGTGTTCCAGCCTTGCTAGCCTCGAGGGACACGACAAGCCGCCTTTTGAACTCGCGCCAGATGGATCGGGGGACGCGAGCGAACTCCTCCATGATCCGGTAGTAGTCCGTGCTCCTTTCAGGGTTGACGATGTGACTTTGGAGGTCCCGCATGATGTATGAAAGATCAAACCCGCCAAGATCCTGCACGAAGGCGCGCAACTTCTCGATCGATCCAGGCTCCGGCAAGTCCATCTCCGACAGGAACGCGACCATGATGTCGGGCTCCTCCACGACCACGCCGGCCTCGCGCAGTTGCGGCAGGACCAACTCTCGATATTCGAAGTACAGCCGCACGTCGTCGGGGACGCGCAGTTTGTCCAATATTCCCAGATAGTCGTGCGCGGCCACGATATGAATGAAACCCACCGTAGCCGAGACGTGGAACTTGGTCTCCCTGCAGTCCGCAGGCAGCAGCCGGCCAGGAAGGAAGACGACGATCTTCTTGAGGTCTAGGAGGTCGCCCCCTTCACCGCTATCTCGTGGCCCTGTGCGTTCGTGAGGCGGATCTCCTCGTGCTCGGCCAGGTATCGCACCGTGTCCTTGATCTGATCCGTCGCTTTCCGGAGCACCTTCCTCCGGAACCACTGTCGCTCAGCCTCAGGGTCCGACGTCTCCTCTGCCCGTTCCTTGAGCTGGAACACCATAGCCAATGATCCGATCTTCACCATTCCGTCCGCCAGTTCGACCTGCTGTTTCGGACGAGGGAAGAATCTCGTTTCGGAGAAGGTGAACTCCTTCCAGAAAGTGGTGGCATTGAGATGTGAAGTGAATTCTTCCAGCGTCATGTCGTACAGATAGGCTATTGCCGGTACACGTTGAAGTGCGGCTAGGGATCGTCAGCAATCAGATAGCCGCGCGTCGGTTACCGGAATTGAAAGAGAGATTCTCCTCGCAACCGCCGAGCTAGCTGTGAGCCTTCAGGAGGTTGTCCATTCGGCCCTGACCGAGAAAGCTGAGGTTATCGAAGCTTCAGTGATTCTCGGAGGACCGAATGAACATCCATAAGAATGCCCGTCTGACGCCGCTGCGTCGAGAGGAGATGGCCCGCGACGTTGTTGAAGGCCGTTTTTCCGAAGCCGATGCGGCGCGAACATACGGGGTGACGGCGAAGGTGGTGGCGCGCTGGGTGGAGCGCTTCCGGATCGAGGGAAGCGCTGGCATGCTCGACCGTTCCTCGCGGCCAAGACAAGCCCGAAGCGAACCCAAGCCGCGGTGGCGGATGCGGTCGTGGCGCTGCGCCGGCAGCGCCTGACCGGCAAGCACATCGCCATGCAAACCGGCGTGTCGGAGGCGACGGTGAGCCGGGTGCTGGCACGCGCCGGCCTGTCGCGGCTGAAAGACCTGGAACCGGCCGAGCCGGTGCGCCGCTATGAGCGCGAGCATCCCGGTGAGCTCATCCATCTCAATATCAAGAAGCTCGGCCGGATCGGCTCTGTGGGGCACCGCATCACCGGGCGATATCCTGGCGCGGTCAACCGCCATCTTTGGCATCGGCTGGGAATTCGTCCACGTCTGCATCGACGATGCCTCGCGCGTCGCTTTCGTCCAAGTCATGCCCGACCAGCGCAAGGAGAGCGCTGTCGCCTTCCTCGAAGCTGCCATCGCTTATTACGCCAGCGTCGGCATCAAAGTGCAGCGCGTGATGACCGACAACGGTTCATGCTACCGGTCAAAAGCTTTCCGGACAGCCTGCAAGCGTCTGGGTCTGCGTCAGATCTTCACCAGGCCCTACACGCCCAAAACCAACGGCAAGGCTGAGCGCTTCATCCAGACGAGCCTGCGTGAATGGGCTTACGCCCGAGCCTACAACACTTCTCATGAACGCACCGCCGAACTGCCATGGTGGCTTCATCGCTACAATTGGCACAGGCCACATGGCAGCTTACAATCAAAACCACCCATCAGCCGCCTCGGCTTCGATCGGGACAACCTGCTGAGGCTCCACAGCTAGCTAAGAATGAAAGCAGTCTTCACCTCGCCCCGGCCGATCAGCTTGGAGAAACGGCGATAGTCCGAAGAGGAGAGCAGAGTTCCTGCGCCAACCCGATCCGTGCCATTCCATTCTGATCCGCTGACGCATAGCGCTCACCAGACTGTCCGAACTGTGCTGAGATATATTCTTGGGGTCGATGCCTTCCTCGACTAGTCGCGGTAGGCGACGATCTCATTTTCCGTATGTATGCCAAGCTAGGGAAATTTTCGGCAGGGAAGTAAACTAGCAGGCCGTTGAAGAAGTCAGGCTCTTTCGCAAACGAAGCCTGACTCGTCAGCGTTGTGGGCGTAGAAATGGTCGACGAGGCGGCCTGCAGTTCCAAAGACAACCCAGCCGCGGCCACAGGCTGGGTTGGTCGTTCTCATCATGCCCCTGCCACGAGAATTCCGCGCAGGCTGAGCCATCGCGGGTGCCATATCGGACATCGAGGAAGCCCTTGAGCGCGCCGAAGGCGATCTCGCCATCCGCCGAGCCTTTGAATGTCAGATGCGCTTCCTCGACGAAATCGAGGAAGTCGTTATCCCAAACATCCATCTCGACGATGCGCCAGCGGCCGGCAACGGCCTTGGCGAAGCTGGGAACCTTGGCCATCAGCCGGTCTCCGCCATGAGCTTTGGCAGTCGCACCAGATTGTTAGGCAGCGGCTGCGAAGGTGAGGGCCCATCCGACACGGTCGCGACCGCGGCGACCGAGAAGTGATCCGTCGACAGAAGCCTCTTGACCTTGGGCTGCGTCAGCACCGCGCTCAGGAATTTTGCAGCGATGTCGCCCTCTCCAGCAACCGGTCGCGGTTCTTGGAGAACACAGAATGATCCCAGGCCGCATGTCAACGCCAATCCCGACGAACCAGCGGAACAGAAGGTCGTATTCCAGCCGTTCCATCAAAAGCCGTCCGAGCGGATCGAGTAGAACGCCTGTAGCAGCATCGCTCGCAGCAGCTTTTCCGGCGGGATCGAAGGCCGCCTCATCGGCGAATACAGCGCCGCCTAGTCCCGCTCCAACGCCGCCAGTGCCTCGTTCACAATCGCCCGAATGCGGCGCAACGGATGATCGCGCCGCACCCGAGCCTCGAGATCAACACGAGCCACTTTTTCAACAGTCTGCTAGTCATCGTCCTACTTCGCGCCGCCAGTTCCCAACAGTAACTTGGCCAAAGCAAAAATAATAGTGGCTACAGCAACGCAAAAAGCAATAATCAAAAAAATTCCCCCAGCGTTTAGATCTTCAATCCAAACGACAGCAGCCAAGCCGATCAAGAACCCAATAGCTCCGGCCGAACCGTACTGTAAGAAGTTCATCTATCCGCCCTTGATGCCGAAAGCAGACGCAATCTCCTTGCCGTATTTATTTGATACGTCTCGTATCTTTTTCTTGACATTATCCAAGTTCCATCCTGGTTTAAATAAATCGTTGTCACCCTGTATCTCGCCCTTCCAGGCGTTCATCGCGGCGACGAAATCACCGTATTCTTCGAACTTTGACATGTCCTCGTACAAGATTATTGGCTTCTCGTCTCGTATGCTTTTCCCTGGCGCCCAAGCAATCAAAAATGGTCCTTTCCCGTCAGGCGACCACCCAGCGCGCCTAGCGGAATCGATTGCGACCGTTGACATGGACAGACCAAAATTCGAAACAACTACCTCGCAGTCTTCCTTCTTTGATCCCGCGTTGAGTTTGTCGGAAATATTATCATCATTTATCGGCCAAACTGTAACCATCTGGTTGGCTGGCGACAGATCTAAGTTGAAAGCAGAGACAAAACTATTGAGATATGCCTGGCACACCTTAAGATGTCTATCTTTGTCAAACTCAGAAGCTTTAGCAGGAAATGCTAAAATGCCGTATGCCCCGAAATCTTCAGGAGGGTATTCTCCTGGTCCGCTGAACATCCGACTTGCCTTAACTCCTTTGGACAGTGTATTACCTACATCTTGCACTGCATTGGTTAATACCTGACCTATTTCTTTTATCGCCTTTAGATCCTTGAAAGGATCAGTAAACCAGTCGGCGTCAGCCTTGACTGATGAGAAGACCACGATGGGGAGGCAAAGCAGTAGAGCGGACAATTTCCGGGCCATAGTCGAAGCCTTATTGTTTCGAGTATTCCTGCATAACATTATCATACTGCGGTCCTTTTCCAAAACATTAGGAGGCCACAGGGGGATTGGGTCACGCCTTGACCCGGCATGCGGGAACCGGCGGGGGGAGCACCGCGCAAGGGAACGGGCGCACGACGCGGCACGGCGGCTATGCCGTCAGCCAGCGCGTCAGAAAGCGCATCGAAGAGGCGTTCGGCTGGATCAAGACGGTCGCCGGGCAGGAGAAGACAAGTTGCGCGGTCGCGACCGCGTCGAGTGGGCCTTCACCTTCGCTGCCGCCGCCTACAATCTGGTGCGATTGCCGAAGCTGCTGGCGGTGCCGGCATGACCGCGCCCGCGGGCTGCCAACTGGTCGGCCCCTGGCGGATCATCGAAGCCGATCTGTGGGATCGCAGCTACCTGAACCTCGGTAGACCCGCAACCATCACCGTCGGAGCCGACAACCATGGCGAGATCGCCTTTGGCGCCCTGCAAGCCGGCCTCGATCTCAGTTACAGCCCCTCGACGATCTTCTTCACATGGGCCGGCTTCGACGAGATGGATGAAGTCACCGGCGATGGTTCGGCCGAATTGGCTCGACGACGGCTCGATCGAGATCACATTCGCCTACCACAACGGCGACGAAGAACAGCCTGCTAACGTAAAAGGTTGTTCAGATAGTCCTCGCTCCCGAGGGCATAGCAGACCATGAGCCCGTACAACAGGATTGGAATTGTTGTCTGCTTGCAATGCGCCGGCGTGTTGGCCAGCAGCATTTGCGACCGCCGTTACGAAGAGACTGATCACAATAGCGACCAAGACCGAAATCCGGAGCGGGACAGCTTGAATAGACACATGCGAGCAATGTCGCAGTGTCCCCTGAGCCAGCATCTTGGCCGATGACTGCAAATTCCGCAGTGTGGTTCATGACGTTCCAGAAAGAAACGGGCCTGAACGGGTGCTTTACCCGCCAGAGCCCCGCAGACGTCGCTTCTCATCAGCGTCAGAAATCGCATCAATCTTGGTATAAATGTCGCCCAGCACCATCTCTGCCGAAGGGATTTTCGCCCGCAAGAAACTCAACGTCCTTATCACCGGAGCTTTTCTGGTTGGCGATGTACGTTGAGAAACCGACGGCACCACCAACAGGCTGTTTGTGCCGAACAACCCATAGATATACTGCCAAAACGGCCGAAATACCCCACCCGATGACCGTCCACGAAATTGACGTCATGTTCTATGCCCCCAACCGCACAATTAGTGTTGCGGTTAAACATGATTGTTCATTTGCCCCCCTAGCCGAAAGGCTTATTCTTCTGCAAAGACGCTCCCTTAATTCGGGCCGCAGATCTTCTCTAACACCAGTCCGAGCACCTAAGGACTATCCGCAGGCGGGGATTCCCCGATCTCTTGCCTCTTGTCGGGAACAGGTTTCGACAGCAAACCCGTTCGACCAGATGGTAACTTGGTCACTTCCGCCTACCCCCTTGTAGCAGCTGCCGTCGACCGGCGAAGGCTCTTTCAACCCAGTTGCCTGAGAGCGCCTGAAAGCCAACACCGAAGCGCAATGAAGCATGAGCTCCGTTATCATGTGATCATCAAGCTGATTGGAACTCAGAGCCTCCTTGATCCTGGAAATCTGGTCAGGGGGGCCTATGTCCTCTGCACCGACACTGACCAACGCTTGAAAATGTAGGCGTTCCTGACTCTTTGTCTTCTTGTCGTTTTTGGTACGCGACTTGGCTTTGTCAGCTTTCTGCGCTTCGGGAACTGTTTTCCTTGATTTTCCCATCGAACAACACCTTCACTGGAGGGGACTGACCAGGCCTCTGAGCCCGGTCTGAAGCTGAGTATTGAGATGCGTAGCCTCGGCCAAAGGCGTAAGGCCCGTTGGCCTTCCCTTGACCGATTTATCAAGCGGGCCGAACGTGAACACGAGTTCGTGGGTCCGGTCGCGATTTGTGCTGAAGAATGTTCCGGAGGGGTTCACACTCGCCCGAACGAGCTTCCAGGTCGGCGTGATCGAACCGGAAGTGACGATCTTGAAGGACACGGTTTGCGAAAGCACGTTTTTCTGTCCGGTGATCGGCACGCTGGATCCCGGGCTGTCAGCAACATTGAGTATCGTGGCGCCGATGCGACCTTCAAGAAGTGAGGACAGCTTCAAGTCACTGTCGACAAGGAGGGAGCCTTCCTTGTTTCCAAGGGGGTCGCGGCACCCTCTTTTAGTGGAGTCGACGGAGAAAAACTGGGGCCTGTACAAATCCGCCACAGTGAAAAAGACGTTCGTCTTTTGCAGACGGGTCGCTTCAGCGGAACCTGCTAGTCCAGCAGCCGCAGTGAATATCGATGAAGGGCCCGAAGGTGGAGTAAGAAGGACCGTCGGGTTCACCGATGTCTTTTCGACAACCGTGAGGTTGATGGCGACCTCAACGCCCCAGTTGTTGAGGAAATCGGTATAGGTCTGTTGTGTCTTTCGATATTTTGCGTCTCTTCTGTCATTCTCTATCACTTGCGTTATGGTGTAACTAAGCTCGCAGCCAACGCTTCTGATGATCGTGCTGATCATGTCGCTTTCTTTAAGCGTGTTTGCGTTGGGCCATTCGCGAGTGCTCGGAACGTACGTTCCGCAGTCGGCAAGGGCAAGGCAGAAGACAGACGTCAGCACGCAGCGCCAGAAGCACATAGATACCATCCCCAATGCTCAGACTTAAAAATGTATAAGCTTTTCGGGAAGGGACATAATTCCCTCCTCGACTTACCCCCTATGCTCAGCCGTAGCCTTCTAATGATAAAATCTAAATGCCCGCTTCGGCGATAAAGAAGGTAGATGCGATTCCAATGAAATCCTTGTGCCTGAACGGCACTCGATGACGGAAAAGTTTATGAAGCCCCCTAGCCTCTTCTAGGCCATCATCACTCAAGTGTGTGATATTGGCAATATAGCTCCGCAGCGATTGTCGTTGCCGGAGTTATTTTTTCTAATTCTGGTCACAACTGTTGGCAGCGTCGCGTTTAGCCCCGAAGGCTCTGACTTTCGGATTCTTCGACTTCTGGTTGGCGCATCGCGGAAACGACGACGCCGCTACTGTACCGACAAGAAACCGGCAAGATGCACATCGCGGCTTGGATAGCTTGTTTCGGCGCCCTCGAAGCGGTTGAGGAGGCGCGTTTGCCCCCGGCAGCGTTCATCCATGCAGCGATCGAGCCAGCCATTCTGGTGACGAGATTCCCGGGGTGAGTGCCGTCGCGTTTCGTTCTCCGTTTCCTTGCCCTAAACCTAGTTTAACGGACGCTGCCAAGTTCCCCACGTAAAGTAAAAGGAAGCGGGCCGACACCTCTTGGGGGCGGGTGGGGAAGGAAGCTTATGGGGGCCGTCGGCCTAGCGGGTTGGGGTCCGCCACCGTGAAAGATACCAGGGTTGGCTATTCCAAATAATTGCGCGATCGCGGGAGGTCTGGCTAAACCTTAGCTTTCCGCTTCGCTGGCCCCTTCTTAACCGATGCACCAGGTTTCCGACCTAATCCGATCGATTTCGCCAGTTCCGATCTCTGTGCGGCATAGTTTGGCGCCACCATCGGATAATCTCTGGCAAGTCCCCATTTGGACCGGTATTCGTCGGGTGTCATTCCAAGCAAGCCCAAGTGGCGCTTCATCGACTTGAATTGGCGACCGTTTTCCAGAGAAATAATGTAGTCGGGAAACACCGACCTTTTCGGATTGACCGCGGGTGTTTGAGCTGGCGCCTCGACGACCGCCGGCTTCCGAAGCGCCGAGAGGGCGGAATTCACAGAAGCAATGAGGTCAGGCAGTCCCGCAACCGGGACAGAGTTGTTCTGGACAAACGCGGCGACGATATCCGCAGTCAATTCAATCAATTCAGCATCACGCCGATCGGCTTCTTCAGTCAATGGTTCGAACTCCTTTGTTGCCTCTCGTTCGTATTGAGGAAAGTCCGACGGTGCAAGGAAATCAGCAGCCTAATCAGCTTTCCAAAGGCTGAAAGTCTGGACGGGGGAAGGACTTGCATCAGCTTTGTCGCCCCTTCCACAACTACTTTCCGTGAAAGTACATCTCTATCGTCCAGCTTGGGCGCCCTGCTCCAATCGCTATGTCCACGATGGATCTGAATCAGATTTTTCGCCTGGGCCCCCGGCCAGACTCTCACAGACGGAACTGTGCATGGCGGGAATGAGAGGCGAATCAATCGGATTGCAGGTGTCGGGATCGAGCCCATCCGCGCGTCCTTATATAGACTCGTCAGCAAGACGAAGTCATGCGCAGCTGGCTCAAGCGATTGCTGTCCGTCCGAAAAATTCGGGCAATGATCTATCCCCTGCAATAAGCACGATACGAAGAGGTTGGGCCGCAGGGTCGAATGTCGCGCGCAGGAGCTTCCTCAGAAAACTGGACAGTTGCCCGCAGTATCATGGTGCCTCGCCCATCTCTCCCTGATCTTTTAGCAAGCGTTCCCAGAAGAATCGCGCTTGATAAGCAGTTACAGCAAGCGTCGTTACACCGAGGAACGTCAAATCGTCCTTCCCGCTAATCAGTTTAAGAATTGGAATCAGGGTTAGCGGGGCGCAGCAAAGCGGAGGCAGGAAACTCGCAACGGTAAATCTTGCGGTGCCACCGCCTTTAAAATAGACGCTCCCCAGATACCGCTCCTATGGTCCCAATCAGAACAGCTACCAGATTGATGACATCGCTGGTCGCACCGATAGCTTCATTCGAGGGAAGCAAGAAGGGACTGACGAAAGCGCCACCAGCGAGGTAACATATTTCAGAGAAATAAGATCACCGCTCCGACTGTGACGGCCTTTTGCAAGACCTTCATCGGTGAGAGCGTCAAAATCACAACCGCCAAAGCGACCGATGCGACAAAGACGACGAGCGAAATCATATTACTGCTCCTATCCACCTAAGGCCGCAGGTTCTCGAAATGATAGAAGTTGGCCGTATCAATCTCAGGGCGACAAAAGCTGCTGTACCCTGGCTAAGGTTTGCGCAGGTTCCATGGCCGAGATGATTTCTGTCGGCTCGCCACTCGTGTGGAACGGCGTCATAAATTTGATCGGGGTTCCGTTGATTTCTGTTAACTGGCCGCTCCAAGCCAGTGAATAGAGCTTCTTCAGGTCGGCAGTGTCGTCTGCGGTCAACTTACTGTCCGCGCCGTAGTTCATGATGCTGAACTTCTTATGCGTCCCAAAAATGATGGAGGGCCAAGCGGTCTCACTGACCTGCGCGAAAAAATGCCTAAGGCCAAAAATGTGACCGATTTCGTGAACTAAGGTCTCAACCTGCTCTGTCGGGTCTTGTCCGAATATCTTGGGATAGATAGTCACGACGTGCCGACCGCCGTCGGGGAAGAACGCGCTGGCCAGTACGCAACCGTTGACGTCGCAGTCGTCGCTGTGTTTCACCACAATCTCGAAATCCCAGGCGTCGTCTCGCTGCGCGAACTTGATTGGCACTGCATCGCCCCAAGCAAGAATGGCCTTCGCGAACAAATCCTCAACTTGAGCCTTGACTTTGGCGGGATCTGCAAACGATTGCACGGAGCTCTCACGGAACTTCCAGCGCAGCGTTGTTCCTTTTGCCCACAAAGGAATAAAGCCTTCTGAGGCGTCGACGACGATTTCTAACGGGGATTTGCCCTTTGGGGTCTTGTGCCCGCGTTCTTCGGTGTCGCAGCGGACACCCTCGCGGATGACGTGGACAAGGGGCTTGGTATTGCGCTCGGCGGCTTTATCGTCCCGGAGTTCCGGCGAAACGCTGGCTTTGGTGGACTTCGCGGGCGATAGTGTCGTTTCTTTTGTCCGTGCCATATGAAAGTTTCTCCCCATCCGTGATGAAACGCATTCGGCGATCTTGGCCGCCGAGTTCCCGACTTGCAGCGCCCCGCTAAACCCTTTTACGCTGGGACATTCTTAAACCAGCTTGCCCGCGTCCCGGGCAAAGCCTGCCCGTGGTCTTCCATTGCTGAAGGCGCAGCGTCCGGTTCGGGGCCGTAAATAATCCTTAAGGCCGCTTGCATCGTCGGCACATCCAAGACCCGTCCCGAGTGACCAGGATGATTGTGCCCAGCGTGATGGGTTGGGGATGATGACGCACGCGCTCCCTCCCATGGCTCGTCGTTCTTCACCCAAGTCCCGTCGACCGCGAACCATTCCACACCGTCAAGGGTCATTGGCTTGACCACTCCAGGTCGCACAGCTTCGTGGGCGCGGTACCAGTCGTTGATGCGGTCATCGACCCACCCGTGCAGCCGCCAAAAAATCGGATTAATATGGGATGAAAAAGTCTCGCCTAGATAGTCGTACTCGGGATCCAGCCATTTTTCATCGAAGTCTAGTGCGTCGCGGCCGTTGGGAAGCGGCAAACCGCGCTTGGCCACATCACCGGTAGGGTCGCGGGTCACCGAGGTCCACCGCATATGCATCCAATTGTGGATGGTGAACTCAATCCGTGAACCAAGCTCGCCGAGCGACAGGGAGGCGAGGTAGTCCGCGGAGGTATAAAGCGCCTCCCATGCCTGGAATCGGCCATAAAGCGTTGAGGTTTTCCTCAATTCGAACAGCCAATTCGTCGTGTCAGGGTCACCCGGCACGAGCCACGCTGGCGGCAGGGAGTATCCGTCGAGATTGCCAATCTGCGACGCCTTCGTTTCGGGCGCAAACGACGAGGGGAACTGCTGCTGCGGCAGACGTCGCCAGGTCCCGACAGAGGGATCCATAGCTCGAACCTCCTTCACCATGCGCCGGTGCATGTAGAAAAAATCTTCGCCCGAACCGTTGGCAAGTCGATCGGCCGACAGACTTGCTCGCTCTTTGGTTTTTGGGCCAGGCTGCCAACCGGTTGCGCGCAGAGCCTCCTTCTTGGGGTCGCTCAGGTTGTCCCATGTGTCGCGCGAAGCGTGCCAAAGCGCATGATGGTAGCGATGCTCTGCCGAGCTCATCATGTCGATGATGCTTTTCACTAGGGGTATCGTTTTGCGTGGTTCAAGGAAATCCGACTTGACCGCGACAAAAGAGAACACTGAACCCGCCGGCGCTCCATTATGGGCCACGGTGCGCGTCACGGTCCCTACGATCGTTGGGCGATTGCGCGGCGCGTCCGGCCACTCGGGGGATAGGTAGCCCCGGTAGTCGTAGGTCCAGCCGTCATACTCGGATTGAGGCTTGCCCTTGGCACGCCAGCTGATCACCGCAGGGTTGCCAGGTATAACGGTGCCTTCAACGAGTAAGTAGGGTTCGGTACCTACACAAAGTTCTGGGCGCTCCCCCAATAAACCATAGATGTGCCCGTCCTCGCTAACTTCGAGGGATAGTTCGGCTTCCCAGACTGTCAGTTTGCCAAAATCGCCAACATTCCCCGGGACATTTAGAAAGCTACGGTACGTCCAGATGCCAGGGATATCTAGATTGATACCCATCGACGCCCCCCACCCCTTCATTTCCGCTTCCTTATATTAGCAATAAAGCTTGGCGAGTCGACTCCTATTTGTCGTAATGTCGAAGTTGGCGGGTGCACCTTGAACAAATCAGCGCACTAGATTCAGTTAAGACCCCATATGAATTTGCGAATGAGCGTCATCGAGGGTTTTCTCTGAAATCGACATGTATGATGAGCGAGCTCCAAACGTCCGGGAGTAGCGCGAGAACAGCTGAAGCCGGCGTGTCTGCAAACGCTCAGGCGGGTGGAGGCCGTCTCGGATTCGGAAGCGGCTGTTGTGTTGCGGTCCTTGCCGACGACGACTGTCCATACCACCGTCTTCATGTTGTCATAGATGGCTTGGGTCTTGATTTTCATTGGGACTCGTTCTTTAGTTATGTTCGAGGGCTAATACGTTTTCTGCAGAATAAACTGCGTTCAGACCTTGCGTTTGGCGTGAGTATTGTGGCGGACCGCAAGGCTTACGGGGTCGAGCATTTATGCGCGATCGTATGCCAGGAGATGCTTAGCTGGATTGACGAGATGTCGGTCCACGAGATCGTCTAACGTTAATGTTTTTTTCACGCAGGCGGCGATTACTGCGGCGCACCGCGGACCGCCTTCCCAAGAAACACCCAAGCATTCGGACCTGATTTCACTGCGATGCCTATCGAAGAAGCGAATAAAACGCGTAGGCTTCAGCGTCATCCGGATCGTCCGCGGGGTCTACAACGGCTACAGAAGGTTTAAGTACGACTTGCAAGGAGTGAAGCCAGACGAGCAGTTCTTTCGGGACCGCCAGTGGTGCGACTTTGATATCTGCCTCCAAAAATTCTATCCCCCTACAACGGGAGTGGCCCTCGGGCGCAGATCTATATGGAAAATGTCAATGCATTCACCGAATATTGCGCAGCCGTGACCGGCGACTGACGCACACTTACGTTCCGGGATCATGGGTGGGGAAATGGCAAGGGCTGCAGCTACAAAGAGAACCTTCGACACACTGCCTGACACGATTGACTTCCGAGATGCAATCTTTACGCCGACACTTATCCGTGTCGCACCCGAAAGTGATATCAGCGCCTATTATGGCCTTGGCATACCCGTCCTGGATCAGGGCCGAGAAGGCGCATGCACCGGCTTCGGTTTGGCGACGGTCGCAAACTATCTCCTGAGGGTCCGAGAAAGGAATCCGGCGGCCGACGAAGTAAGTGCCTGGATGCTTTACGCGATGGCCAAGCGTTATGATGAGTGGCCCGGGCAAAATTACGAGGGATCCAGTGCGAGGGGAGCCATGAAGGGATGGTTCAAGCACGGTCTTTGCGCTTATGCGCTCTGGAAGGAACGCGATCCCGATCCCACTGTTGAGGAAAAGCGGTCTGCGGACGCGCTTGCTCGTCCGCTCGGCGCTTATTTTCGCGTGAATCACAAAGACCTCGTCGGCATGCACGCGGCGATTAACGAAACCGGCATTTTGTATGCCACGGCGCGCGTTCACGACGGATGGCAGTCGGTCAAGCCGGAACAGGAGAATATTGAATATCGTCCCGGGCAGATTGGCGGGCACGCCTTTGCGATCGTAGGTTACAATCGCCGAGGCTTCTGGGTTCAAAACAGCTGGGGGGAAAAGTGGGGCGCAAAAGGGCTGGCAAACCTGTCCTACACGGACTGGCTCGCGAACGGCACAGACGTATGGGTCGCGTCACTCGGCGCACCCGTCGACCTGACCTCGTCGCTTGCTACCGCAAACATGAGAGCGGACGCTCCGCGCAGCTACCAAAGCCAGGTTTATGCAGACCTTCGTCCATACATCATCACGTCGAAGAACAATGGTGTCTTGGACGACAAGGGCACCTATGGCTTAACCCCTGCTGGGTTGAAAACTCTGATAACTGAGCGGATGCCGCGCGCCATGTCTTCATGGCAAACTAGGCGTGTGCTGCTCTATGCTCACGGCGGTTTGGTCGGTCAGGACGCTGCGGTGCAAACGGTTTCAAGCAATCTCGCGCCGTTGCTTCAATCGCAGGTCTATCCTCTCTCATTCATCTGGCGCTCGGACGTTTGGACGACTTTGTCAAACATATTGAGGGACGCAATTGGGCGTCGGCGGGACGAAGGCCTCCTGGACAAAGCCAAAGATTTCATGCTCGACAGGCTAGACGACACTCTGGAGGTCGGCGCGCGAAACCTCGGAGGTAAAGCGCTGTGGGACGAGATGAAAGAAAACGCGCGGATGGCGACGGAAGAGAAACTTGGCTCGGCGAACTTGGTAACCGACCATCTCATCAAGCTCCACAAGGACGGTGAGATTGATGAGGTCCATCTCGTCGGACATAGCGCCGGATCGATATTTCATGCCCCGGTCGTTTCAAAATTCGCCAAGGCCAAAATCCCCTTAAAAACTGTCAGTCTTTGGGCGCCTGCGTGCACAGTCGCGCTCTTCAATGAGACCTATTTGCCAGCGCTCAAGAAGGGAATGATCGAGAAATTCGATCTTTATACGCTTGACGACCCAACGGAGCAGGACGACGATTGCGCCGGCATCTATCATAAGTCGCTGCTTTATCTTGTCAGCAACGCGTTTGAAACAACACCTCACATCCCTGCTCTAAAGGACGGAGTTCCTATCCTCGGCATGGAAAGATTTGCCAAAGATGCGCTGGGGACGCTATTCGACGGAACAACCAAGCAGTGGAATTTAGCTCCGGGTCCAGCCTCTAAAGCAAGGCACCACGGCGATTTCGATAACGACGAAGGGACATTACTGTCAACGCTGCATCGAGTGCTCGATGGTTCCGTAACCAAGATAGCCAAGGATCTCGCGAAGCGTAGGCCGACTGGCTCCAACATACAAAAGCGAGAATTCAGGCAGTCCCTCGACCAAAAGCTCGGCCAGCCTTCCGCAGCGAAGTGAAGCCCATGCTTCCTAAGTCCCGGTGGGCCAGTCCGTCTACGCTGATACGCCTGGATAGGTTACGGAGTTCAGAGCTCACGGAGCTTACTCTCCACGAACCGCAACACTTGGTGGCCACCTGCCTGCGGCTTCCCGCTCGCTGTGATCGTCGACTATGGATCGGCAAGAAGCGGGGGGCCGCCTCGGCTTACATTGAGCTTTGCCGCTAGGCGGGTCTTTCAACCGCGAAAGAAATCCATCAGATTGGCCCGTGGTGAGCGCGCGGTCTCCGCGCCGGCAGCGCCAGAGATTACTTTCTGTAGTATGAGAGGGGTCAAGAGTCCAATTTGGAATGCCGTCAATGCCTGCGCTTGGCTTCCAAAATTCAACCAAGTAAAAGCACCCGAGACAAATATCATCAGCGCTGTGATAATCCAGTACGGTGCACTTTTTAGATACTCTGGAAACCGTGGATTTGTCTTTAGGCCATACCAATGAACAAGCTCGGCGACGAAGCCCCCAAAAAGGCCAACCAGGAAAACGCTCAGCGCAGTGGTCAACGCTACTCCGCCACTCATGTCCAATCCTCCAGTTCGACTGCCAACCAGTCCAGATATGTTTGTAGTATAGCTGCCGATCGCTTTTCCAGTCCCATCTACATGAGTTCGCGGTCTCGGCTGCGTTATTCTGTGGAGGGAGCCTTTTCCTTGGCCAATGCAATTGCCGTTCTCTCTTCCAGCGATCCGCCCACCGGTCTCCATGATGAGGATCTTACGCGCAAGTCGCTGGAGACCATGTTTCGAGACATAGGGTCCAGGGAGGGGCAGCAAGCATGCGAACTCATTCTGGTGCTCTCGGGTCATGGTGACCAGACTGGGGAAGAGACTTGGTTCTGTACCTATGACGCTCGTCCTGATGGGATTGACCTGGCGGGCAGCGATCTTGCCGATCTGGTCATGCTTGCCAGACCGGCCAAGGTATCGGCGGTACTTGACTTCTGCCATGCCGGCGGCGTCGCGCAAGATTTTCAAGCGTCCTTGTCAAAACAAATTGGCCACGAAAATGTCCTGATCCTTGCTGGCGCATCCACGCGGCAACTGGCCTACGAGCACCCTGCCCTTGGCAGGGGTTTGTTCACGATCGCGCTGCACGAGGCACTCGTCGACAAGAGACTGTTCGCGCTCGCCGGACTGCGCAAATCCACAATAGCAACGCCGTTTGGCGTATCGCTATCGAGTGACCTGTCGCGGCTTCTTGTGTTCGCAAGGGAGCGCACCGAACAGCTCGCCTATCTATTTGCGGGCGGTCGCATGCAGACGCCGGAGCTGCATGGCGCTGGCCATCTTGAGCTTTCCTGGTCTGATGCAACAATCGGTCCTCCTTCTGCACCGGAACCGCGACGAGCGCTGGCCGGCAGAATCAGACGTGTGTTTGGCTGGGGTGTAACGATCGCCGCTACAATCGGCCTGTTGCTTTACTTCCTGCAGTACCACATCGCTGTTCAGCCGAACGGCTGGATCGAGTTGCGGCCCGGCCCGGCCTGGATGTCCTCGTTGCTTCCCGTTGCGGTAGGATCGGGTGTCCAGTTGGCAGTCGCAGTCGACGATCTTGAGCCCGCTTCGCCTCGCTGGGACGAGGAGCGGATCAACGCCCGAACCGCCCTGATGCGCGGCGGCCTAGGCGGGCTGGTCAATCACCCGGTAGGTGATCAAGAAAACTGGGAGTTTCGGCTGACATCCGAATTATCCAAGGAAGCTGCCCGCCGAATGGATTTCGTCTCGTCACGCATTGACATGACCAGTATCTGCGAGGCGACAAACATTCGGCGCGATCGAATCCGCGAATATCAGTTTGCACTCGAAGCTGCGTTGCTCGATCGGGCACGGTCCTGCCCCCCTACTTATTTTCTTTTGAATGGCCCCGAGATCGTCGACCTCTACGCCGTCGAAGACGTGCAGACGATCGCCGACTACGGGCTTTCGGGGCTTTCCGACCAGGCAATACGGACTTATTTGGCGGGCCTTGCCTTGGCCTATCGTGAGCTCGGGGATGAGGACACGAGGCGACGCTCACTGGAAGCGGCAGTATTGTTGATCTCCGTTCGCGCTGAACGCGGAGCGGTCAAATCGGCGGATTGGCTTGCCTTATTGCGATTCGTCGAGGAGATAGCACGAAGCCCCAAGCTTGCCGTCGCACCTAACACCGCAGTGTTTCCGCGTCTGGCCAAGTGCGGAATGAGTTGGTGTGAACTGTCGATGAAAATTGTCGAATATTTTGCCGCGGGCCCGGAAGCCTCCGGCATGGGCAGCGCGGCAGGCTTGATGATGTGGCTGATGGCGAAAGACTCTGAGAGACAGGCGGCGGAAGGGGACGCCACTCGTTCATGGTCGCTCCCGCCCCTCCTGTTGCTTGCTCGCCGCGGCGAACTCGACGAACGAGACCTCGACCTGATCATTCGGCGTTTTGGCTTGTTCGTCCTTAATGGCGAGATGTTCTATCCAGACGCCATCTGGTTGCCGAGATTTGCGCGCGTGGTTCCCCTCAGCAAAGAGTGGACCGCTGCGCTGTGGAACTGTGCGCTTGACACAACAGGCAAAGACCCGCGCTGCCTCCCTCTCGATTCTGGTTTAGCTGCACGCGTGCTTGCCGCGCAGGGTCGCTTCCTCAGCACCGCGGCATTGGCCCGACTGGTCTCGCGACTCGACGATAGCATCAAGGATGAGCGCGATATCGCGGCGTATGCATCCGAAATGATCGACCTTGCATGCTGGGCGCCCATGCCCGATCGCTGGGTCTCAGGTCTGGAAAGAGGCGTCGCCTACGACGTACAGATAGCGCCGCCGCGCGCTGCCGATCCACTGACAGGCGTACAAATCATCGAAGTCACCGACGTCTCCGTAGCGCAGGCGCTGTCCGCGTCGCTGAAGAGCGATCACGGCAGCACGTCGGCGACAATCGACCTGCTCAAAAGGTACGCGTCCAACCACTTGTCCTATGCGGGCCTTGACATCGTCTATCGCGCGCTGGCGCACAAGCTGCGACAGATGGACGATCCAACCGGCCTTGACCTCGTGCGTTCGCTCCAGGACTCGAAATCGGATACACAGGCACGGGCAGTTCTCCTACGCGCCCTGTCGATCGCAACGAAGCTCGACGGGCTAAAAGACGCTCGTATCGTAGAGGGTCCCCGTTTCTGGCGTCTCGATGCGGTCCTAGCAGCGCGCAAGCAGCTTGGCGATTACCAGTTTGAACTGGATCATTTCTGCGAATAGTGGCCTGCTGCCGGTTTTTCGGGCACGCTGTTAAATTAAGCTAGCATGGCTTTCTCCTCGAACTCGATGGGCTCAGATAGCCTCGAGCGGCGTAGCCGAAGATTTTAAAAGAGTCGCGGACGGCCACGTTGAGGCGGCTCTGGCCTTTATCCGGCATCTCGAGAATGGAGCGCGTGGGTGCGGATCACCCACGTCGGTCCAGACGAGATATTCCATCGCTATCGGACACCCAAATGGGCTTCCTACCACGAGTGGCTCAGGAGCATCGAAACGCATTACCTGTCCCGCGGGCCTCAGACGGCGTTGGAGGAATACAAGGCAGGCCGCTAGCATTACCCCGTCTCGCGACCCTTGCCGCCCACAAGATCACGCTTTCCGAGATCGCCGTTTTTTCGGAGGGATTCGACCCGCCTGCGATGATCGACTCGCTGGATCCAGCTGAGATCGAACTCTGATTTGCCGATAGCGCATTTCGTAGCCATTGGCTGACGAATGCAATCTCGATTCTCGTATTGAAATCGACGATGGCGATGAAGCAGATTGTCGGTATCGTCAGCTTGACAATAGTGTTCTAGGTTCGCCGCCCATCAACAGAGAAGGTCGAACCTAATGACGACAACAAATGAAATCGCCGACAAGATCGCCGCCGAGCAGAACCTGACCAAGGCGCAGGCCAAGGCGGTCGTCGAAAGGGTGTTCAATGAGATTTCAGAGACGTTCGGGTGCGGAGACCAGCATTGCTGGCTTCGGCAAGTTCAAGGTGAAGGACACGCCGGCGCGCGAGGGCCGTAATCCTTCGACCGGCACCATGATCAAGATTGCGGCCTCCAAGAAGCTCTCCTTTACACCGGCGAAGGCGGTTAAGGATGCGCTGAACGGCTGACGTTCGCGCCGACACATCACAGAAATGAATCGATCCGGGTCCGGTGATTCAAACCAATCATTGGACGCCGGATTCCGGCTGCGCGATTCTGCTTGCCATGATCGCGCAGCAGTATCGCCTCTATATCGAACGCCGTGACGTGGGCCGGAACATGCCCCGCTTCTACGCGCTGTCGATCGAGGAAACCCTGTTCGGCCACGCCTGCCTGGTTCGCCGATGGGGGCGGATCGGAACGACCGGCCGCACCGTCCAGCATTCGTGTTCGACGATGAGCGGGAGGCCCTCGGGCTGTTTCTCGAGCTGTTGCACGGCAAGCGGCTGCGCGGCTAAGGGACTGTCCAAACCCGCCTTTCGGGATTCCAGGACGCAAACGGCACCTCGCGCATTACTTTTACCACCGAGCGAGAATATGGTGTTTGCACCTCCAGCCGATCCTGTTGGACGAGCAGGTACTTGGAAACGATAGGATCGAAGGCGTAGGCGTCGCGTCCTCTGCTGTCAGCATGCACGCTCGATCCGGCGAGTTCTTGCTCCATCCAACGATTGAAGCGCCGAGCCGCGATCTTTCCCGGGACAAACCAGGCCTTGAGTTCATAGCTCCAGCGAGCACGGGGAAAACTCTTCCGGAAGCGTTCGATGGTGGTCCGATCATAGGGGAACGACGCCGGTGCGCCCGTCGGGACATCGTCATTCGAAGTTGATCCATCCGTTCTCTTCACAATCATGGCGCCGCCGCCTCACGGCGTCTCTGGCAGGAGAACGCTTAGCAAGGGCGCAAGTGCCCTTGGCGTCGATGTCGGCGAGAAGTCCCATGTTGTAGGGGCCAAACGGACCTTTGGCTTAGTTCGCGAGGGCCTGGTCGACCAACCGTTCAAACCGTTTGATGTCGTCCGGCCCGATGGAAACGCCATGCCGCAGGGGCAGCATCAAGAGGCGCACGTCTTTGAATGCCTCGCGGTTCGCCCTGGTGATGTTTTCCTGCACAAAGGTCGGATAGTCCCAGAATGCGCGAGAACATATCAGGATTTTCACGTCGGTGTTTGCCAGGCTTGCGAGCAGCTCGTTGAAATCTACGCGGCGTTCCTCCAGCACATCATCATCGACCCCGTCCTCGTCCTGAAAACAGGAGTAGTGGATGACAAGAAGTCTTGGCTCAGTCCCGGTCCAAATCGACGAATTCGGCGTGTCAGTGCTCCAGTCCTGCGGCAGCCGCGGAGAAAAGCGCATGCTGATGCTGTTGTCATAGAGCAACTTTGCCAGCTTATCGAAAAGCAATTTGCCATAGCGATCAACTTCGCAATTGGCGACGACCACGTCGCCGGAGGTGATTTTCTCCTCAGGATCGTCAAAGAGCTCCTGATACCACCGGACGGCCAACCCATATGGCTGCGCTTCGAAATTAGCGGGCTTCACGATGCCGAAATGGTCTAGTTGCGCAAGTCCGGTGACACCGGTCGTGCAAAGCGTTGATGCGCTGTCCGGCGTGACCACTGTGACGCCTGTCCTCACCTCCCACCATAGGAATGGGACGGTCACGCCAACGGTCTCATAGCCGCACTCTGTTGGGATGCGGGCCACCATTCCCTCATCGATCCACTCGTCGCGCAGCGTGTCGAGAAAGGAATCCGGATCGTCGCTCTCGCCCAATTGCCAAAGGGTTTTGCTCGCGAATATGCCGCTTACCAAGTTTGCTATGCCAGCGCCGTTCATAGGCGTCCCCATGAGCAGGAGGTCCCTTGATGCGGTTGTCCGAGGTGATGCCCCCGCCTTCCTTCCGGCTTTCGACCAGAAGGTATCTACGCAGGACACGCCACCCAGGCTATGCGCGACAAAGAGCACGCTCGTGTACGGCTTGAGCGTGTCGTTCAGGTCAGTGGCGAGCTTGTCAGCGATATCCGTGATGCGCGGGCTGTCCCCGCCGAAATCCGTCACGATTGGATAAACCAGAATGTCGGCACGGTCGAAGACGTTGTCCTCATCATCGCGCATGAGGCTGGGCCAGAAGGCGCCGGTGATCGTATTTTTGAACGTGCCCTCGATGTCTGAGTTGATCCCGTTCACGAAGACGATCAGGCGACCGGAGGGAATGGGCGCTGGGTCGATCTCAGCGCTGAACACGTTGGTCTGGAACATCAGAAACAGGCAGACAACACTTAGCGCGCGATACATTGTGGCCCCTAGTCAATTTGTCATGGAAACTGCATAAGATTGAAGCCAACGGATTCTGGTTGCGCAAGCTATGCTGGCCGCCGCTTTGCCGCAAGACGTTCCGACTTGTGGTAGGTGCTAGCCCATTCCAATTCAGGGGGTCATTGATGCGTCGCCTATTTGTGCTTCTGAGCCTGTTGTTTTCGAGTCTGGCGGGCGCGGCTGCCGCGCGTGATATCAGCATTGCCACCTGGAATCTGGGTTGGCACATGGATCGCGCGACAGTCACGGACTGGATCGAAGCCTGCACCGCAACTTACGAGTTGGACCTGGCCACAAAAAGATACCGCCCATCGACACAGATCGGTGCGCAGTTCGGATGGGACATCAACGCATTCGATATAGAGGGTTGGGATGCCGCCCGCTTTCCTGTTTGCGATGTCTACGGAGCCAATAAGCAGGGAGTCGGATTTGCCACCGTCCGCGTCACACTCGCCGCGTACGAGCAACGCCGCACCCAAATACAAAATTTCATCGCGAACAGCGTTCCGGCCGATATCATCGCCTTTCAGGAAGTAAGCGGCAAAGAAGCTGTTCTTGAGGTTTTGCCAAACGGCGCTGCCGATTGGGAGGTCTGCTCCTTCACGACCTTCAAGGTCCAACGTCTTGCCATCGCATGGAAGAGGTCTCTGGGCAGCCAGATCGCTTGCGCGACCGAAGACCCTCTGACGCTCAAAGATGTCAGGCCACCCAAGGATCAGCCCCGGCCAGGGCTGTCCTTGGCCATCGATATCGGCGGAACGCGTCTGCAAGTCCTCAATGTGCATCTGAAATCGAGCTGCGTCTCCCCCATCGGTGGAAACCCACTGGCTGGAGATGCGTCCGCTTGCCAGATCCTGCACGACCAGATCGTCCCCCTAGAGACCTGGATCGACCGAGAGACGGCGGTCACCGACAAGACCATCCTGCTGGGCGACTTCAATCGCAACCTCTGGCACGAGCTTGAGGACTCCCGAGCGGTGCGAAGTGATGGCAGCGACCCTACAACCCCACTCCCCGCCGGCGTGCGCGTGAGCTCCCTGTTTGAGGAAGTCATCGACGGCAAGCCTGCATCGAGCGCCTTCACGATGCTCAAGGAGCTGTGTCCTCTCAATGAGGTTGGGAAGCTTCTGTGCGGGATGGGTGAGACGCGGGCACTTGATACGCCAGAAGTCGATGTCTTGAGGTTTCACACCTATCTTGGGTGCCGAAATCCCATCGGGCTCGACCACATCTTGCTGGGACCGGGCCTTATCCCTCGAGGTGATGCGACGCATACCTCGATTGGAAGACTCGGGGGGAGTCGTCATCCCAACAAAGACAATCCCGAGCCGCTGCTCGGCATCGCAGACCATTGCCCGTTGATCGCAAGTTTTAGCTTTTAGGTCTGAGAGACTCGGCGCGTTCTTCGCTTGGCCGGTTTCATGGTCGCACAGATGAATAAGGACGTCTTATCCCCTGCGTTTAACGGGGCCCCAATCTTTGGATCCCTGCCGCGAAGGGGTGAGGAGATGGCGTTCGCCGACCCCTCGGTGTTGTATTGTTGCGTTTCACGAGTTCTACAGTAGTCTGCAACTGACTGATTTTCATGGGGCTGCGCTGGAATTCCAGGACGGTCGTCAGCGCGAGGCGGCAGTCGTGGGGGGATAGCGCATGCCGACCAACAACTGGATCCGATTTCTTCGGAACTACGGACCCATTCCGACCAACGATAATATGTACGACGAGACCATTCAGCGGGCGTTGGCTCGCTTGAAGATGCAGCCAATCGAGCTGCCGGCCCAGCATCTGGCATGGTTGGTCGACAATTTCAGGTCAGAAGAATGCCAGTCCGTTATCCTCACGGGCACCGCCGGCGACGGAAAGACCTATCACTGCCGACGCGTGTGGCTAGAGCTTGGAGGCACGATTGAAGATTGGAATGGCGGAGAGAAGATCCAGCGCCTCAGCTTGGGGTCTCGCCAACTCATCGTCGTCAAGGACCTAAGCGAGCTTCGCTCCGACGAGAGTAAACCGCTGATCGAGCAGATGGCGTGGGATGTCGCAGACCCCAATTCCCCCAGGGTCTATCTGATGGCGGCCAATCATGGCCAGCTTCTAGAAAAGATGAAGACCGCCTGCAGCGACAAGACGACAAGCGCTCTTGTCGAGGTGGTGGAGAATCTCCTGGTCGTTGGCCGCAGCGGGAACTCTGCGATTAAGCTCGATTTGAGGGATCTCAGTCGGTCTGCCGCCGCCGTGATGATCGATCAGGTCATCGATGCGGTGACGCTGCACCCCGGTTGGGACGGCTGCGCGGATTGTCCGGCGATGAATGGGGCAACCTGTCCGATCCGCGAGAACCGCGAACGGCTGGTCGGAACCCACGACAATCGTCTCTTCCGGCGACGGCTCGGCAATCTGGTCGAAGCTAGCGAACATAATGGTGGTCACTTTACCATCCGGCAGGTCCTATCCCTCGTCACGAACATCATTCTTGGCCATCCCGACGCACGCGACGGACTAATGGCGTGCACCGATGTCGTCGAATTGGCAGCTGCGGGAACCGCGGAGCGAGCCAGTCCCTACCGCAACGTGTTCGGCGGCAACTTGAAACCAAGCCGAGCAGAAAGAACCGAACCCTTTCGCAAGCTCAACCTGTTCGGCATCGGCTCGGAAACGAGCAACAAAGTCGATAATATGCTGGTCTACGGCGCCGACGATCCGGCACTGGTGGAAACCTACAGAACCCTGGTGCAAACCGATCAGGTCTACGGCGAGACGCCAGCCTATAAACGGGCGCAACAGTCCTACCTCGAGGGCGACGATCCGAACGCTGTCGCCCGTTTTCTCGGGCTCCTTCGCGGGCAGCGTCAGCGGTTGTTCTTTACCATCTCAGACGACCTGGCAGACACGCTGGACCTCTGGGACCTGACCGTCTTTCGGTACGCCGGGCTCTATCTCGAGACCAGTCGCGCGTTGGCCGAGAAACGAGCATTGCCGCGGCAGGTGATGCCCATGCTCATGCGCGGGCTGAACCGGGTGTTCACCGGCATGCTGATCCAGAACCAGGACGAGCTAGTCCTTGCAAGTTCAGGAAGCCAATCGCAGTCGAGGACCAGTCCTCTGCTGGAGGAATTCGTGTCCGTCGCCCGCCGGGCTGGCGAGGAAGTGGCGTTGCTCGGTGACGGGGATGGAGGCATGAAGCTGGTGGTTCGGCTTGCGCGTGATGATCCGCCTGAAGTCACGCTGCAATTGTCGACGACCCGCTTTGAGTTCTTGGGCCGTGTGGCCGAGGGCGCATTGCCTACGAGTTTTTCGCTCGAGTGCCACGAGGACCTTCTTGCGTTTAAGGCACGGCTTCTGAGCGCCGTCGAACGGCGGCGGTTCCTTGACGGTGACGATCGCAGTGACGGGATCGTCCTCAAGTTCATCGACCTCAATTCTGATGGTCGTGCATCATCGCGTAGTGTGACGGTGAGGCTCTGATGATGGAGATCCTGAAACGCCCAATTTCCCATGAGGATCGCACTGGACCCGCGTTCTGGGTCGATGAAGCGATCTGGGGGCATCGCCTGCATGACGAACAGACGCCCTGGCTGATTGTGCTTGAATTCCTTGGCGTGCTCCGATCGGAGCACGTTGCCGGCCGCGCCTTGGCGGAAGAGGAGTTCAACGCACTGTCCTATCGTCCGCAGACGCAATTGCGACTGCGCAATCTCATCTTCAACAATCCCTACCTTCTGACCATCGGGGCCGAAAAGCTTTCCGACGATGCAGCCTGGACCAAATGGCTGGAGTTGATGGAACAGAACGCCGGCGGCCTTGAGAGCCGCGACTTCAGTTACCTCCGTGGCCGCTTCGACAGCTTCGACGACTTCGCCTCTGTGGTGGGGTTCTTGCAGTCGTCCGCCATCGAAGGCACCAGCAATAAACGCTGGAGTTCAAAGTTCGTCTTCCCCTTCGGTCCCAGCGCGCTTTACGAGGATGCCGCTGTGACGGCGTCTGGTGTTTCGACCGACAGACGTTTCTTCGCTCGAACCGGCGAAGTTCTCTACCTGATGCTTTGCCGGTCGAAGCGAGCCGCCGAGCTCAAACAACGACTGGTCGCAAAGCTCTTTGAGCAGCCAACCGTCTACGATCGGTTGGTCGCTGCGCTGCAAGGGGAGCCACAACTTGCCGAGCGTGATCGGCCGGGTTCATACTTGCCCTGCTCGACCCACCCGATCTTCGATCAACTTGCCGAGGATTGGATCGCTATTCTGGACAGCCCGATTTCGGTGTTCGACGCTCTGCCGCACATCGTAACCATCACCGGGCTCAATCTTGTTCAGTACCAGCTTGACCGGGCGCGAGAACTGCTGGACTCGGTGCCCATCACGATGATTTGCGAGATCGTATCGCCACGAAAGACGGTGATCCGTGACCTTGCGGCGGACTCCTTTCAGGCGAACAATGCGCTGCCGGGTCTTGCCATTGAGCATTACGTCCGCAGTGCCGAAAGTTCTCATGAGTGGCAGCACGCCGTTACATCGGACGATGCCGTCCTCAGCGCCGCGGAGGTATTGGGACGCCAGTTCGACTGGCCGGACCCCGACGACCTACCGACCGGGATGAGCAATCCTGGCGACCTGATCGACGAGCTCGTCGGCAGGGCGAAAACCAGACACGCGCAACATGTAGGCAAGGTGCATTCGACCTGGGCGCGGCAGATCGGGTTGAGCTCGCGTCGCTCAAGCCGCCGCGTGCGCTACGCACCGACCGACCGGCTGCTCAAGACGCTGGTTGTTTGCTGCGTGAGCGAGCGAATGGAGTTCAAGGACTTCCTCGCCGCGATGCACGACCGCTATGGCTTTGTGATCGGAGATCAACAGGCAGCGAGCATCATCGGCGCCGGAAAAGCCGATCAGGAAGACTTCTCCGATAATGCGCGGCGACTGGAGGAACGGCTGATTAGCCTCGGCCTGCTCAACCGGCTGTCGGACTCGGCCGCCTACGTCGAAAATCCGTTTCGCCGCGAGGTGCGAGCATGAACGCTCTCGATCTGATCGGCACGGCAGGGGCTGCGGCGCTGCAAGAGCGCCTGCAGGGTCTCGGAGCCGACAGCGGCACAGCTCGCTTCATGCTCGATCGTCTCACCGGGCCGCAGGTTGCCGCGATCGTCAGGCAGTTGGTTTCTGACGCTTCGATCCAGTCGCAAGTCAAGATTGCCGTGCCCCGCGCTCTCGTCGATGGCCAGGGCCTGCCCGATTCCGTGATCACCGACGAGAGGACCGTGGCGTGGCGGCATGCCGAGTGCGACCGTCCCGCGCTCCTTATCGCGAACACCGACGATGATCAGGGCGCTTCATTGCACGATGTGGCGCTGATCGGCGCCAAGGAACTGAAGGAAGGACCCGCCTATTGGGTGTTTCCTGCGTCCGATGGTCTTGGGCTGCCGGAAGAGCACATCGAAGCATGGCACATAGCCCTCAAGGCCCTGTCCAGTGTCGATGACTGGCCACTCGCGCAACTCAGCAACTATGTTGCCATGACGCGAGACGCGATCGACAGTATGTCGCTGCCCGTGGCGGACGCACTTGGCTGGGCGCTACCTGCACTGCAATTGCCGCGCGACACAGGATATTTCCGCTCGCAGCGGCCAAAGGACCTGCAGCAGCAAAGCCGCTGGAGACGCCTTTACGACAAACTCATCACTGACCGTCGACCATTGCTTTCCAAGCAGCGGCCCAACCGCCAGCCGATCGAAGCCGACGAGCTGCGGGATCAGTTCGAGACGGTTCGAGACGAGATCGCCGCCGAGCTGCACCCGATGATCGAGGCATTCGTCGACTCGCCAGCCGGGTGGCGGGAGGCGACCGAAAAACTCGCTGAGCTCGAGTGGGAACAGGACAATATCCTTCTCATCTTCTCGGGCCTCAAGCTCAAGAAGTTGAAGCTTCCGGAAGAGACCGCTCAGTTTTTCGACTACGAGCGTCCCGATCGCCTCAACGATCCGGACAAGGCGTATCTCAGCGATCTCAAGGGTCGATCCCTCAAGGAATCGCGAGAGGACGACCGCGAGTTCTTCGAAGCTCATCGGGAGGATCTGGCGGCCAACAGGCAGTTGCGCGCCAAATGGGAGAAGTTCGTCTACGGACGCCCTATTGAGTGCACGGATTTCCTCGATGGCTTGGTCCGCAGCATCGAGCGGCTTTTTGCCCAGCTCGGCACGCTCAAGATGCCTCGCCGGATCGAGATCCGGTCTTCACGCCGGACCAAGACGCAATGGCTGGACATGAATGCGGACGTAGCCCGCGCCTTCAGCCTCAAGTACAAGGCCCTTCGTCAGGTTCTCCCACAGGCGATTAGCTGGGACACGCCGCACATTTTCGAGTTCGAGGCGCTGCTCGAAGCCGCAAGCAAGAGCCGGAAATTCCGCGAGAACGTCTCGACGTCGCGCGCAAACATTCAGATCAAGTTCGACCTCACTCTGACCGTAGGAAGCGGCCCGGGTGCGGAGAAAAACACGGTTCAGTTGATCTGGCGGGCCGAGCCAAACGCGATCGGATTGGCGTTGCCCGACGACTTGGCCCGGCTCGAAAAGAACCCATTCGGCATTGCCGAAGTGTCACGCATGCTGGTCAGCAAGAAGGGGGCGATGCAGTCGGTGTCGCTCGCCGACGTGGGTACTCTACAGCCCTCCTTCCGCCAGGATGCGGGATCGTTGGTTCCACGATCGACCAATGTCGAAGACTTAAGCAAGGCCCTGCCCAGGGCCATCAAGGCAGCCGTCGCGGGCGGTCGTATGACGCCGCCTGCCGGCGCGGATCTTGGAGAGACATGGACTGCCTTCGTCGCGGGCTACTCGGCTGCCATCGAAGATTGGCGGACGAACGGCATGGGGGGAACACCTCAGCTCGAACAGGCCGATTTGTATGCAAGGCTGCTTGAGCAACTTCGTAGCTCGGCGCCAGGCGACTTAAACCGGCGGGACCTGTGGGAACCGATCCTCAGGATCGGCACGGTTCAGATTGCCGGTTCGACGCCGGCCGCGATCGTAGCACCTTGGCACCCGATGCGGATGGCCGCAACGGCAGTCAAGATGCGATGTCTGTGCGGCCTGATTGATCACCTGCTCAAGGCGGAGGAAGTCAATTTCGGCGACCAGCGGCTCTTTTTTGCCGATCTCCGGTCTGAACTCGCGCACCCTTACTATCCCGAGGCAGTACCGGGTTTCACGGGGGGTGAAGCGGTTCTCCTGACGGAGACGAGCACACTCAACGATTACAGCTTCATGGAACGGCCGGTTCGCGATCCCTCGGAAGCATCCACCGATGTGGATCCGGCCGAGGCTGCGCGTGAGATCCGCGGGCTGATCGGCCGTTATCTCGACTTGCAGCCGCATGAGCGCGCCAATCTGAGCATCATGCTCTACAACTGCGATGCTGCTGGCCTTCCATTGGCCACGGTCAACGCGTTGGGGTCAGTTCACGAAGACGAGGTCCACTGCAACGTCCTCGTCCGCCATCGAGACCGCTCGAAGCTCAACAAGGTCTATACCGATCTCCTGGATCAGTCCGGCAACGACCCCGACGCAATCGTCGTCAGTGAAACGTCGCTCAACTTCATGTCGAAGCTCAGAATCGGGGTGATGCTTGAGGGCAGCACGGGGCGCCGGGCGCCTGACGAGCGCAGCGTGGACGTGGCGTTCCTGCATGATGTCGTATCGCGTCAGGCCAAGGAGGCCTGGTTTTCTGTCCCGCGCAACGACGACATGGCCCCCTCAATCGCCGACCACGTGCCGCCTCGCTGGTCGTATCGCCGGGTCGTTGGAGAAGAGCAACTCACCGCCACAAGCTATCTGGTTTCGCCCCGCCAACCTCGGGTCGGCTGGTCCTATCTCGACGCACTGGCGGCCGTGATCCGCAAACAGTCGCATCGCGACAACGAGCATTACCTGCCCGCGCGTCAGATTTCGCTGCAGGACCATGGCCTAGAGGCCATGTTCAAGGATGTTCACGGCCTGGCCGAGTGGGTCGCCACTTATGACGACCTGCTCGACAAGCGGCAGCTCATGGCGCAGGGCATCAAGGTCATCCGATATCGGCGCGAACGGACGCACGGCCGCAACATGGTGGTGTCCTCGACCTCCGACCTGCGTGTCCTTCCGGTGCTTGTCCGTCGACGCCTCGATCAACTCAACCTAGGGCTTAGCGACGACCGTTTATCGGCGCTTGCCCAGAAGATGATCGCCGACGCGACGGCCATCTCTGGAGATGTCATACTGCGTGCGGCCAAGCGCGGCGTATCGGCTGGTGAATTAATAGGCCTGGTCCTCAGTCGTGCGCTTATTGCTGAGGAGCTTCTGAAGCGTCCGGCATCGTGGTTCCTCCTCGACGATTACGCACAATGGCTGGGCCAGCGAGAGGAAGGGATTGCCGACATTCTTGCGCTCAGCGTCGACCCGGGGCCCGATGGGCGCCCCAGGCTTCGCGCTGTGGTGACCGAAGCGAAATATGTCGAGGCCAGTGGCCTGGCGGAAGCCAAACGTCATTCCAGCCAGCAGTTACGACAAACGATGCGCCGGATCGAGGACGCGCTCTTCGGCGATCCGGGACGGCTTGACCGTGACCTATGGCTTTCGCGTCTTGCGGACATCCTGCTCGATGAGCCGTCGGCTCTAACCGCAGGCTTTTCGCTCGAGGAGGTGAGGAACGGCATCCGCAACGGCACGGTGGAAATCGATCTAAAGGGCTATTCCCACATTTTTGTCTCGGGACCCGCAGACGCGGGTGGTTCCCCCGGCGATCAGGACGAAGTGACCGAGGTCCGGGGACTGCAGGAGATCTACACACGCGAAGGTCTGCGGCAACTGATCAAGGCCTATGAGGCGTCTGAGCCATTGATGCCGATTAGGCGGGCCTTAGGGGATCACAGGCCGTGGGAGACATCTGAGTTCCGCGCGCCAGCGCCGCGCGTTCGGTGGACCACCAGGAGCAACGCGGCGAGTGGTGCCGGCCCCGAACCGGACGCCCCGTCTCCGCCAATGACACCCACGCCCCTTCCGGCTGGGCCCAAAGGAAGTGCCGATACAGCGCCTCTTGCCGATGCCGATGAGGCTGGTCCTCATTCGGCTTCCCACGCCACTCCGCCTGATCGGGAGGAGCAGGAGGTGGAAGGATCGATTCCCGGGGACAACGAGAGTTTTGCCGGGATGGTGTCCCGACGGGCGGGACAGGTGCAGTCTGCGGCTGACGAGGACGAACAATGGCTCGAGGCAACAGCCGGCCGGCTGCGTACGGCCCTTATGGGGTACAATCTGCAGGCCAAGATCGCGGGGACGCGATTGACGCCAAACGCCGCCTTGGTGCGATTTGTCGGCAGCGATCGCCTGCGCGTTGAAGACATCGAGGCCAAGCAGTCGGCCCTTCTGACCACGCATGGCCTGAGAGTGATCTCGATCTCGCCACTGCCCGGCGAGATCGTAGTGGGCGTGGCAAGAGCAAAGCGGCAGATTGTCTCAATGTGGGATCTCTGGGAGCGCCGCGCCCTGAACCGCAACGCCGCCGGTCTGAACACGAGCTTCCTTCTCGGCCTGCGCGAGCTGGACGGAGAAATTCTCTATCTCAACTTGGGCGGTCCCTTTGCTGGCGTCTCACAACACGACCCGCACACGCTGATTGCCGGCGCGACTGGCAGCGGTAAATCGGTGCTGATCCAGGCCCTGATCCTCGACATCGCAGCGACCAATCCTAGTGGCCTGGTGCACATTCACCTGATCGATCCGAAAATGGGCGTCGACTACTCCGCTATCGAGCGGTTGCCGCATGTGAAGGGTGGGATCATCATTGACCAAGCGGCCGCGATCGAAATGATGGAGGGGCTCGTCGTCGAGATGGACCGGCGGTACGAGCTTTTCAGGCAGAGCGGGGCTCGCGACATTCGATCGTTCAACATCAAGGCCACGCCAGAAGCACGGCTGCCGATGAAGTTTCTCATCCACGACGAGTTCGCCGAATGGATGCTGACCGAGGATTACAAGGGTGCCGTCACCTCGATCGTTTCCAGACTTGGAGTGAAGGCGCGAGCCGCCGGCATTCACCTCGTCTTTGCGGCACAACGGCCCGATGCCGGAGTCATGCCTGTTCAGCTGCGTGACAATCTCGGTAATCGGCTGATCCTCAAGGTCGCGAGCGTCGGAACCTCAGAGATCGCCCTCGGAATGAAGGGCGCCGAGAACCTGCTCGGCCTCGGGCACCTGGCCGCGCGACTGAGCGGCGAGGCCTCGACCGTCTTCGCACAGGCACCATTCCTGTCCGATGAGGATATAGAAGACGTCGTGTCGGCTATCGCTGCTCAGGACGGCTGAGCTGGCAAAACCGGAGGCGGGGCAGGAGCGAACAGGAGGACGAGGGCATAGATGACCCCGGCGCACGACATCGCGGCCGCGACCCACAACAGAAACTGAATGATCTTTACCGTTGAGGGCGGCCATTTCTTGTCCTTGTTCTTGAGCGAGACGGCGTAGTCGCCGTCGAGCTTGTTCAAATTGGTGATGTAGAGGCTGAAAGCCTGGCTGAAGCGACCCATGATGAAAACGCTGGCCACACTCACGACGGCGGCGAACAGGAAAATGCCGACGGCGATGAGCCGATCGCTCTTGAGCTGGGATGCCGCGAAGTACCACAAGCCGCCGATTGCCACTGAGAACAGCGGGGGAATCTTGTAGAGGATGTCGTTCATCGCTCTGAAGTGGGCGTATTGCTCCTTGTAGATTTCTTTGACGTTGACGTCGTTGCCTTCAGTCATGGGATACGCATCTCCTGTTCGCCCTGTATGCTATCAGCAAATTGCCTGAGCCTCGATCGTGAGCCGATTTCGAATTTTCCCCGTTCCGGATTAGGTTGAGCTTGATCCGAAGACAGAGTCACATGCGTTTATGCCGATCTATCTTGATGGCCACTCGACAACCCCGCTGGCGCCAGAGGCGATGGAAGCAATGGCACCTTGGTGGCATGCTCAGGTCGGCAATCCGCACTCGCCTCACGTGAGTGGCATGTTGGCGTCACAGGCCGTTGAGACTGCGCGTTCGCAACTCGCTTCCCTCATCGGCTCTGATCCACAGGAACTCGTCTTCACCTCCGGGGCGACCGAGGCGAACAACATCGCGATAAGGGGCATCGCCCTCGCCGCACTCGAAGGTGGCTTCGGGGGGCGTGACATTGTCGTATCTGCCATCGAGCACAAGAGCGTGCTGTCGGCCGCGGGCTCGCTGCGCAGTGCTGGCTTCCGCATCATTGAAGCGCCGGTTGATGTGAACGGGGTCATCGATATTTCGGCGCTCGAACGGCTGGTCGACGCCGAGACGCTCTTGGTATCGGTGATGGCGGTCAGCAACGAGGTGGGATCCATCCAACCGCTCGCCGATGTCGTTCGTATTGCTCGTTCGGCGGGGGCGCTCGTGCATGTCGACGCTGCACAAGGGCTGGGCAAGCTTCCATTGGACTTTTCGGATTTCGACCTTGCGAGCATATCATCGCACAAAATGTACGGCCCAATGGGTATCGGCGCACTGTTCATATCATCTGCCGCTCCACTCCGCCCGTTGCCGCTGTTGTTCGGCGGCGGTCAGGAAGCTGGGATCCGTCCTGGGACCGTACCGACGCCGCTCGTGGTTGGATTTGGCGCCGCCGCCAAGGTCTCCAGGGCGCGGCTCGCAGCGGACGCCGTCCATTCAACGGGCTTGTCGGCTTTGTTCCTAGACGAGTTGCGCAACAGGCAAGTCCAATTCATCGAAAATGTTCCTGCTTGGCAACGCGTGCCAGGCAGCTTGAGTCTGAGATTCCCCGGCAATGGCGCGATGTCGATAATCGCGAAAGCCGGGGATCGGATTTCGATTTCCGAAGGATCAGCTTGCACGAGCGGGCAGATTACTGCCTCGCATGTGCTCCTTGAGATGGGATTTACTCACCAACAGGCAGCGGAAACTGTTCGTCTATACTTTTCCCGCTATAATACCGAGATGGACGCCACGGACGCCGCGATCGCGCTTTCGGAAATAGTCGGCCGCTAAGGATTGCCAACTGGCGACAGTCTCCAGTAGCATCCACTCCCATGTTGAACGACCTTTATGATCCGGCCACCGCGATTCGCGTTTCGGGCCACGAGACCTTCTCGCTTCGGCTGTTGTGGCTGAAGAAGGCGTTCGATCATGCGTCCGGCCCAGATGGAGTCGATCGTAGAACATTTCAGGAACAAAACGCAATCGCCACCTTCGGCGTCGGCAAGAATATGGCGCTCTCGATGCGTCATTGGGCGCTGGCGACGAAGATCCTGGTTGATAGCCCCACCCATCTTCATGCCACCCCTCTAGGGCGATTGATTTTCACGGACGGCACCGGGCTCGACCCATATCTCGAGCATCCGTCGACCCTGTGGTTGATGCATGCCCATCTTGTGAGTCAGCCGCACGCCGCAACGACGTTCTATTACGCCTTCAACCTGCTCAATCAGATTGCCTTTACCCGAGACGATCTCGTGAGGGCCATGGCGGCCATCGTTGAAGCGCGCGCGACCGCAAGAGCAACTGCCGAGACCCTCAAGCGCGACGTGGAAGTGTTCGTTCGCAGCTATGCGCCGCGTCACGCCGACGCAGGGGAAGACGCGGTAGAACCGCTGCTCGTCGAACTCGGCCTGCTGCGCGAGCAGCGCTCGACCGGGCAACTCGAATTCGTCCGCGGGCAGAAGCCCTCGCTGGAAGAAAGCATATTTGCGCTGGTATTGAAGCAGTTCTGGGAGCGTCACCACTCGCTATCCCCCACCCTCTCGGTGGAGCAGGTGCAGTATGACCCCGGCTCCCCCGGGCGCGTCTTCAAACTGGATGAGGATAGCCTCGTCGCACGCCTGATGAGCATCGGGGACGCAACCGGCGGGAAAATGGTGTGGACCGACACCGCGGGCCTCCGTCAGGTCGCTTTAGCAGGCCGTCTCGAGGAAATCGACGAGTTCGATCTCGTCAAAGCCGGTTACCGTGGGCGGAGATCGGGATGACCAAGCTCGCCAACATCGTCAAGGTCGAACGCCGGTTCGCGCTGTCCGCTAGGGTCGACACCGATCTCAACGGCACGCCGCCGCTCACGGGATACGTATTGCAGGCGAGCGTGCGCAAGTCGTTGATAGCCATGCTAGCGGGGGTCGCGGAAGGGTCGCAGTTTGCGTTCACCTGGACCGGCCCCTACGGCGGCGGCAAATCTTGTGCGGCGCTGCTTGTTGCCAATCTGGTCGCTGGCAACAAGAAGCAACGCGCGCTCGCCGAAGGGATAGTTGGGCCAGACTTGGCGGAGCAGTTTTCCTCTGCGTTCCCTGGGCGGGGCCGCTCGTGGGATGTGCTTGCACTGACCGGCCGGCGCACGAGCCTGGCAGGGGCCTTGGCGGACGCGGCTGCGGAGCAATTTGAGTGGCCTCAAGCGACGCGGGAAGCAGCGCGCGACGAGCGAGCACTTATCGACGAATTGGAAGCGCGTGCTCGTCACAAGGGAGGGTTGCTTATCGTCATCGACGAGCTCGGCAAATTCCTCGAGCACGCGACGAGTTCTGCCGGCGACGTGCATATTTTGCAGGATCTCGCAGAGCGAGCAGCCCGCTCTGACGGTCGGCTGGTCGTCGTCGGCATCTTGCATCAGTCTTTTGAGCAATATGCCAATCGGCTGAGCCGGACTGGTCGAAACGAATGGGCAAAGGTCCAGGGTCGGTACCAGAACGTGCCCTTCGTTGCGCAGGCCGACGAGGTCGCGGCGCTTATCGCTCGCGCCATTGGTAGCGACCAAGCTCCGGCAAGCGCCAAAGCGATCGCTGGCCTGACGGCGGTAGCGATCTCGCATCGTCGCCCGGTCGATGTCGCCGGGCTGACTGAAATCCTTACGCAAACATGGCCATTGCACCCGGTCTCCGCTCTGTTGCTGGGACCGGTGTCCCGCCAACGGTTTGCACAAAATGAGCGGAGCGTCTTCGGCTTTCTCTCTTCGTCGGAACCCAACGGGTTTCAGGCCCACTTGGCGCAGGCCGACGTCGACGGAAACGCCTGGTATGGTCCGGATCAGCTTTGGGATTACTTAGTTGCCAACTTTGGCAGCGCCCTTTCTGTTGGTCCCGAAAGCAATCGGATGACACTGGCCATGGAGGCCGTAGAGAAAGCGGCGCTTTATGGCCCGCTGGTTGGCAAGCTCGCCAAGGCCGCGGCGGTCGTCGAGCTGTTCAGGAATGGCTCTGGGCTCGCGGTTGCCGACGACATGCTATCTCTTTGCGCGCCAGAGGCGAAAAAGGCCGACGTTACGGCGGCGATCGACGAACTGGTCAACCGTGCGATCCTCATCCGTCAGCCGCGGCTTGGTGGATATGCCCTCTTCGCCGGCAGCGATTTCGACCTCGATGAGGCCATCTCCAAGGTCGCGCTGAAGCTCGACGCCGATGTTCTGGCTGATTTGCCATCACGGCTTGGCGTGGGGCCGATCGCAGCCAAGAGCCACTACTTTGCGACCGGTGCTTTGCGCACGTTCGACGTTGTCATTCAGTTCGCCGACGAGAGCCCGCAAAGTCCCGCTGCGTGGGCCAAGAGGACCGCTGCGGCATTGGCCAAGACGAAGCGGCGGTCGGCGGGTCTTCTCATTATGCTGCTGCCCGACGCGCGAAGCTTCGAAGCGCCAGTCAAGGTCGCCGCCAAGCAGCTCAGTGTCGAATTGGAGAACCTAGGAGTCCTGGCCGGCGTGGCCGCGAGTGAGCAGGTTTATCTGCTTAGGGATCATGCGAGCGACCTCTATGCCCTGGATCGCATCGAAGAGACGCATCCGCAGCTCGAGGGTGATCGGATCGCCCGCCGAGAATTGTCGGCACGTAAATCGTTGATCGCCGAGATTGTACGCAGCGACTTGCTGAAGGCGTTCTCTTCGGCCCGCTGGTGGGCATTCGGTGACAGCGCAAAAGACGCATCCGGCAAGAAACTCGATGGCAGGGAACTGACCGTCTTGGCGTCGGCCCTTGCCACGACTGCTTTCAGCAGCGCACCCGTCATCCAATCGGAGTTGCTCTACCGGGATAAGCCCTCGACTGCCGCCATGGCGGGCCTGAGGACCTTGATGCATGCCATGGTTTCGAAGTCGGACGTGGCAGACCTCGGGATCGAGAACTTCCCGGTCGAGCGCGGGCTCTACCTAACGATCGTTCGGCCATTGGGCCTTCATCGGCAGGATGACAAGGGCGTGTGGCGCTTCGCCGATCCTGCGGAGGCCGAGGCGGGCAAGACAATGAAGCCTGCCTGGACGGTTCTGGGTGAGAAGCGGGTGAACCTGGCCGAACTCTTCGACACCTGGGCAGCGCGGCCATATGGCATCAAGCGGGGCGTGATGCCCGTACTGGTATTGTCCTATCTGCTGGCGCACAGAAACGCGGTCGCCGTCTACGTCGACGGCGCTTTCCAGCCTGCCATCGACGATATCGTCGCCGACCGCATTCTGCAGGATCCTGCAGCCATCGAGTTCCGCCGGATTTCGCGCTCCAAGCGCGATGACGCGTTCGTCCAGCAGCTCGCCGCGCTTCTTTCGACCGAAACAAGCCCCGTTGAAGCGAAGGCCCTCCCGGTCGCATCGGCGCTCTATCAGCGTTTCCATGCTCTTCCGCTGTGGGCGCAGCGCACTCAGACGCTGGCCGAAAATGTTCGTAAGGTCAGGGACATTGTGCTGAAGGCCAGCGACCCTGAAGCGCTGCTGTTTTCAGACCTCGCGTCCGCCCTCGAGGGAGAGCCCGATCCCGGGGTCAGCGTGGTGGCCGCACTGAACAAGGCCGAACAGGCCTATCCAAAAATGCTGGAGACCCTCCGCACGAGCCTGGCCGAGCATCTTGGGGTCGACCCGATGACCTTTGAGGGAATTGGGCCGCGGTCGTCTACAGCGTCTGGCGTGTCGGCTGAGCTGCGCGTCGATGCCTTCATCATGCGTGCCGGCGCTTTCGAGGGAAATGGCGGCGACATCGAAGGATTAGCGAGCCTGCTCGTTCATAAGCCGCCCCGTAACTGGTCTGACCGCGAACAAGAACAAGCCATGTTCGAAATGGCCAAACTCTCCCTGCGCTTTCGCGAGGCAGAGACATTCGCCGCGGTTCGCGACCGGTCCCCAACCTCCCAGGCTATTTCGGTGATGGTAGGCTTGGATCCAAAGGAGAAGCCTCTTTTTCACGCTTTCCAGGTGTCAGAACAGGAGCTTGCGGCTGCAGACATGGCGGCAGACGACTTGATGGCGCAGCTTCGCCAAAGGGGCATGAGGCCGGCCGTGGAGCTTGCCGCTCTCGCGCGCATCGTAGAACGCCTTTCCGAAGGCAAGGGATTGGAGCCAGCATGACAAATCTGGTGCGTGAGCGTCATATCCTTGGGATATCGGGGGGTCGCGATAGCGCGGCCCTCGCCGTCCATATGCGGCAGACCCGGCCAGAGCTCGATCTCGAATACTTCTTCACCGACACCGGCAAGGAGCTGGAAGAGGTGTATTCGTTCCTCGACAAGCTTGAGGGGTTCTTGGGAAAACCGATCACCCGGCTTAATCCGGACCGGGATTTCGACTTCTGGCTTAAGGAATACAATCACTTCCTGCCCTCCCCCAAAACTCGGTGGTGCACGCGGCAGCTCAAGCTCCGTCCGCTCGAGCAGTGGCTGCGCGAAGACCTCGATGCCGGGGTTGTCGTACATTCCTACGTGGCCATCCGGGCTGATGAACCCAGTCGCGAGGGCTATCAGGCGACCCATGGCAACATGCAGGTGCACTTCCCTCTGCGGGAGGACGGCATCAGCAGGGCTGGCGTGATCGAAACGCTCGAGAGCGCCGGCTTGGGCGAACCCGACTACTATCGCTGGCGGACTCGCTCGGGGTGCACATTCTGTTTCTTCCAGCAAAAAATCGAGTGGGTGCGATTGATGCGCGAGCACCCCGACGCGTTCGACGAGGCCAAGGGATATGAGAAGACCGCTCGCGATCACGGCTCACCCTTCACCTGGAGCCAGGGAGAGGGCCTAGACGAGCTCAGCGCGCCGGCCCGTATTGACGAGATCGAGCGCGAGTTCGAGCAACGCCGCGCGCGACTATTGGCGCGGCGCCGCGTGAACCCGCTCGCCGGCAATGTTGTGCCTACGATCGATGACGTCTACGGAATTGACGAGGCTGCGGCAGGATGTGTGATCTGCCACAAGTGACAGGATGAGGTGTCGCGTGACCGCCGTGGCGACCCTTGCATTTACCACTGCCAGAGAGCTGTCCACGGCAAAGTCACCGGCATTGGGCCGGAAGTCAGAGGGGAGGTTCTTGACACCTTCGCTTGATGCTAGGCTGCTGGGGACTTAGAGCCATCTCCTGCCCGGAACAACGTTCAGCAACGAACAGGAGCTGGGCGACTACGACTCAAAGCGACATGCGGCACTGACTCTGAGGGAGCTCGAGCGCTACATCGCTCTCAACATCGTCGGCGCCTACCATCAATCGATCCACGGCAGTCTGGACCGCCCGCCGATCGCGGTGTGGCGGGAGCACGAGGGCGAAATCCCGCTTCGGTTGCCGCAAGATCGAATGCGCTTCTGGCTGACGTTCCTGCCGGAGCAGGAGCGGACGTTGATGCCAGACGGGATTCATCTGTTCAACCTGCGCTACTGGTCGTCGGCACTGAGCGCCGATGTGGGGCGTTCGGATCAACGTCTGCTTGTCAAATACGATCCGCGCGACATGGCGCGCATCTTTGTCCGGCGGCCATCAGGAAACTTCGTGGAGGCCCGTTATGCCGATGTGACCCTGCCCTCGATAACGCTGCACGAGGCACTGACCGCCCGGCGTACCCTACGCGCAAAGGGGCGTCGCGAAGTCGACACCCGCGCCATCGTCCGAACAGCCATCGCGCAGCGAGAATTGGTCGAGGCGGCAACCATCAAGACGGCGGCTGCGAGACGCGGGAAGGCTTCTTCGAAATCGAAGGTGGATGATCGAGGATTGGGCTCGCTCCGCGGCGTCGACTCCAGCAAACCTGTACCCTTTGTTGAGGATACAGATTGAGCTGGAGTGAATATGAACGATCAAATCTCCCACCTGACCGCCGGCGCCGCCGCACTGCAAGGCCCCGCCCGCACCGGTCCGCATATTGTCTCAGGCCCTACCAAACGCCGCTGGCGAAACCCGCCATCGCCAAATAAGCGATCGAAGCAATGAGTGCCACCAACGAAGGGCTGGCCTTTGAAAGCGCTTCGACAAGATCTTTGAGCACAACAAAGAAGCCTGTCACGTTAGGGATTGCGTCAGCTGTCTGGGCAGCACCATTGGCAGATTTGAATTGCGCGATGACCTGGGCTGCGGCCGTGACCAAATACAATACAAATGAGGCGATTGAGAGCCACAGCGCCCACTCAGCGATCGTATCTTTCATGATCGGACTCCCTAACGAGCGAAAATTTTGACGGATGGTTCAGGCGTGGTAGCCGGCTGGGCCTCGAAAGGATCAGTCGGAAAGGCAAATTTTGGAACATCAGTCGTAAGATTAACCATGCTTGGGTACTTTGCCCGCACCCACACGCGGAACTTCTCGATGCCCTTTGCCACCTGCAGCGAGTAATCAAGGGGCTGCGTGCCCTGGACCGAGGACGAAGTCCCAAGGTTCATGAAATAGCGCCCGAGAGCTTCGTCGTCGGACGTGTTGCTCGGGGGGCCCGGTAGAAGCATTTGAGCGTTTCGCTCGGCAAGACTTCCTTTCGGGACTGCTCGCCCCCAATCGAGCGCCTGCCCGTGGCAGGCGATGCAAGATGATCTCGGATTGTCCACCGGCCCATTCAGCCGGCCGAACAGGCCCAGATTGTGCCGTGGCAAAGGAAAAAACTTCTCAGCCACAGCAGCATTGACCCATGCCTCTGCCACGGTCTTGCCCTGCTGCTCATATTGAAATGCCGTCAGCGTGGGATCATTGCCCCACGTCAGACCGACGGGTACAAGCCTCTCAAAGGGCGTGTTGCCGGGAGTGCCGGCGTCATACATGAACGTACCGAAAAACCAACCGGCACCTCCCGGAATGCGGCTGTCCTTTACCGCAACGTCGACTTGAAGCAGCCGCAGCGTGGCCACTTCGCCCGCATCGCCTATTGCTGCATCCCACTCCAAAGAGCCAGCGAGATAGGGCACTTCGGAAGGTGTCGCCTGAGTGAAGAGCACCTTGATCGCATAGCTGCCATCGGGAAACGCAAAACTCTTTGTTTTCGGGAAAGCGGGATCCTGCCAGACCTCAGCCAATCTGCGGCATGCAGCCGAATTGTAGAAGCCGATGGCCCAATTTTGCCGCCCCTCCCCTTGCAACGCGTGAAGCTCGTTCGAACGTGAGTGACGCTCTGCGGTCATGCCTCGCAGGCGCTCGCGCACATCCTGAAACCATGGGGCGTGACACCAGCCGTTGGATGGATCATCCTCGATGCGCCAGTCGATATTCTGATTGTCCTTGATACCGTAGTCCAGCAGTGCCTTCACATAAGCAGAGGGATAATTGAGCGGATCGATGGCCTGCCAGGGATATTTCTGCTGCGGCTGCTGTGACAGAGACGGAAGCTTGACGACAAATTCTCGCTTCTTTGCGCCCCCTTGTAAGGGCCTCGTGCTCGAGCATTCGATCTTGATGCTTGCGGCCTTGCTGAATGGGGTTCCTTCAGGCACGGCGCAAGGTTGACTGTCGGCGAGCTGAGCAGGACTGGCGGACAGGAAGACCGCGAGAAACATGCTCACAAGAGAAATGAAGAGTGCACGGTTTGCCATCACTGCCGTCCCCCAGATCAACTCAACGATTATTCTTCGCCACGAGGTCAATCGCGGCAATGTAATCATCGATGTCGCTGTCCGCGAAACCCTCATGCAATTCAAGCGATATTCCGGTCGCTACGGCTTCCTCGGCTCCCGGTAAGGACACTGATTTATAGTCATACTGGCGCCCCGACACGACTTCTGCTGGCCACACCCCCGGGAAGAATGACTTTTGCAGAAAGTAATAGCTCCGATAGATTGGCTCGCGCACATATGCCGCCCTGGCGGGGATTCCCTCTTTCGCGAGGGCTCTCAAAAACTGGTCGCGGGTGCAGGTGATGATCCGCGGGTCGATCCGCAAAAGATAGAAGAAGTAGCTGCACTCGGCATCAGCCGGTTTTCTCTGCGGAATCACACCGCGGATTTTGGATAACTCGCGGTCCAGGCGATCACCCAACTCTCGGCGCCTGCGAACAATGCCGTCCAGTTTCGGAAGCTGAGCCGCTGCCATCGCACCGTCGAGCTCGCTCATGCGGTAGTTCGGTGCGAGCGCCTGCAGCCGGATATTCCTGCCGTAGCGATCATAAAATTTGTCGGCGTAGTTATGACAGAGATAGTAGTCATGGTCGGTGCCGGTTAACACGAAACCGCCCTCACCAGACGTGATGTGTTTTTGATCATTCAGACTGAAACATCCGAAATGTCCAAATAGCCCGACGGATTTGCTCTTGTAGGTCGCGCCCAACGCCTGAGCGCAGTCCTCTATGAGGGACAACCCCCTGCGTGCGCATATCGCCGCGATGTCGTCGATTTCCATGGGACAACCCGTCAAATGGACGGCGACTACGCCGCGTGTCCGATCGGTAATCGCAGCGGTGATATGCTCCGGTCGAGGCATGGCAGTGTTGGGATCGACATCAGCGAACACCGGGATGAGGTTCTGGTACAGGATGGCGTTGATCGTGCCTATATCGGTGATCGGTGTGGTGATCACCTCAGAACCAGGCGGCATTCTGGAAGCTGCGACGGCCACATGGAGACTGGCCGTTCCCGACGACGTGGCGACGGCACTATGGGCACCGAACCTCTTCGCATAAGCTTCCATCGCAGTCGCGACGATCGACGTTTCATTTGCTTTCGGCCAGTACCAAAGGCTGTTCTTGTCAAGCGCTGCTGTCAGCGCAGCCAGTTCTTCGGCACCAAAGCGATCCGGACGCGGCGGCAGTCCCTTTGTTCTCACAGGCACGGAGATTTCTCCTAGTTGAACGTGATTGAACCACTCATTGGATAGAGCGGTCTCAAGAAAAAAGACAGTGGGGTGCGCGCCGCCTGTTCTGGTGATTTGGCGAATTCACGATGATTTCACGGAGCATCGGAGGAGGCACTATTGGGCGCGGTATTTAGTGTAGCGGGCTGCTGCCTCAGGGCGTTATGTGACAGGGACAGTACTTTCCTGACAAGCGCGTTGGGCAACCACTAGAACTCCAGCAGATCGCCCACCCGAGCAGTGGCCTTCTTCTCTATCGCCCCCATGAGGGGCAGTCGCCGAAGCGTGTTCACTGGATACGTCGGATCAAGGAGGGCTGCCGGCGTAAAGCCCGGTTCCTGCTGCCGCAGGGCGTTCACCGACTCCCTGAGCTGCGGCGTCTCCTCGTTGCGAAGATTCAATGCAACCTCATAGCGCCGCGTTGAGACAAAATCCGGACGGAATCGAAGCGCCGTTTTCGCGTGCAAAAGCGCCTGGTCGTAGTCAGCCAGGGCAGCAGCGGCCATGCAGGCAAAATGCTCGAAATAAAACTGAAAAGGGCTGTGTTTGGTGAGCTCCAACGAGCGCCGGGCTGTCTGGTAGCCTTCGTCGAACATACCATTGGTGGTCAAAGCGTTGGAGAGCAGCGCCCACCCTAGAGGATCCGTCGGGTCACGTTCGACACCGCCCTGAGCCATCAGCAGAGAGGCACGCAGATTGCCTTGATGAACATATTCAATCTGGGAACTGATCGTCTGAACGGAAGCATCATCCGGGGAGTGGCGTAGCGCCTCCACCGCAAGTTCGGTGATCGGCGCGGCGTTGTCCAAAAATGACATCGAGCGGTGCTGAAAAAATGCGGCGTTGCGCAGGAAGGCACGCCACGCCAAGTACCGGCCGCGCGGCTCGATCTCAAACGCACGCCTGAACAGGCGATCGGCATCGATCAAGCTTCCCTTATCCAGGCGGAAGAACAAACTTCTCGCCTGACGCGCCAGGACGAATGCGCAAGCATCCGCTCCATCAATCGATGCGGCCTCGGCGAAAGCATTGCAAACGTGCTCGACTGTGTTCAACGCAAGCCTGTCGAGATCGACAGAGTCATGCATCGCGCCAATAGCGCCGGGCACGCTCGCATTTTCAGACCACAGCTTTCGTCCGTTGTGAATCTCGCAAGAGAGGAAAACCCCGTCACTGAGCGCAACGGAAAGCACGCGGATCAAGAGCATCGCCTGCGGCTGCCCCCCTGGTGTGCTTACATCATCAACGTCATCAGCGCCGCTCGCAGCCATGATCTCCAGATTATCGATCTGCCGCAGCGCGCTCAGAATCCGGTTCTGCAGCAATCGTGCGCCAACATCAGCCGCCGGGGCTCCTCGCGCATCGCTTCGCAGCAATACTATGCACCTGCGCCTTGGCGCGGTTCTTCTTTGACTAACCCATCTCTGGAGAACCTGGCTGCGTATATCACGGATGGCCTGCTCGAATTCGCGGTCATGTATGTCTACGTCTTCGAAAGCTTTGACCGCGCCTCCGATCTGGCTTTCCGCAGGAGCCTCGTAGACAACAGTGAAGCCCGCCTGATCCAAAGTTACCGCATGCCTTGAGGCGACCAGCAACTGCCTGTGCGGTCCAAGCGCTCTGCGTATTTCGGTGAGAGCTGCCCGCAGGCTGCCTGCTGCTTGCTCGGGTGCGCGGTCGCTCCAAAGTCGCTCCTGCAGCCAGGTCCGCGTGCGCGTGTGACCGGGTGCGACGGCTAGAAACACAATCACTCCCCTCGCCTTGCTGCCGAGCGGCGCAAAATCATGACCCTCCGTGTCGGTGAGAGTTAGCCTGCCAAGAACATTCAGCTTTAGCATGTCGCCCATGAAAGTAACTTGTATCCTATTACATTAGCGTAGTTTCATGTGCCTCGCTATCCACCGGGAGGAGTAAACTTTCCAGTCGCGCTGGCGGCGCTCGTGGAGAACCAAAATCCACTCTGTTGAAGGGAGCCTAATCTTTTCGGCGAGCATTTCTTGGACGGTCAATGCGGACAAAGCACAATGGCAAGTGCTCACAGCTAGCCCAGTTGATTTCACGGTGTTTTCACGGTCGGGATTTTTTTCCTGATCTAGGATCATAGGCATCTTGTTGGAGCCATCTGCAAACCGCAGGCGAAGAGCTCCGGCGATCAAGATACTTGTCAAAGGAGGATGCCGTGGATACTCGAGCACCGAAAACAGAAGTCAGGTCAAATCCCCGCGCACGCAGGGCAGACGGCGCCGCATCTGCCAATCCACTCGGCATCATTGTTGACTTGTTGCCGCCAGGATTTCCGACGCGACCGGGAACGCGGATCCGGCCGACCACCCTGACCATCCACAACACAGACAATCCTGGCCCCGGCGCCGATGCTGCGGCACATAACCGCTACATTCGTAGCCCCGACGCGGTTGCCCGCCGGGTGTCATGGCATTTCACCGTGGACGACAAGGACGTCTACCAGCATCTTCCCGTGAACGAGACTGGCTGGCACGCGCATGCCGCCGCCAATGCATCCAGCATTGGCATCGAGATCTGCATGCACCGAGGCATGGATGAAATGTCCGCCTACGATCGCGCGGCGCGGCTTTGCGTTTTCCTGGCCATGCAACTCGGCATCACCGTGCCCGATGGCCTACGTCAGCATCATGATTGGACAGGCAAGAACTGCCCCAGCGTCCTGCGTGGGCGACCCCACGGCTGGGAGGCATTTCTCGAGCGTGTCGGCTTCTATGCCAGGCGAGGCCGAGCCATGGCTGAAGTCCGCTTCACGGCTGCGCCGAAGTCGGCGCCCGCGACCAGAACGATGGAGATTGATGGCGCCGACTCAATCCTCGCATCCATCGCACAGCATTTCTCAACCCATGCCGATGCAGGGCCAACAGCGATGCAAGCGCGGCCGATACCAAGCGCAGACCCGATCGCTTTCGCTGCATCGACCGCAACCACCCCCTATTGGCCTGTCGTGACCCGCCATCCTCGCGCCTTGGAAGTCAACACGCTTCTTGTCGGCGGAGGCGCTTTCGGTGCCAATGCCTCGCGGCGCTTCCTTGCTGATCGAAACGGCGGCACACGTTATCACTGCGCGATCGATCTCTATTGCTCGGAAGGGGACCCGGTCGTTGCGTTGGAAGACGGCCGGATCGTCAACTTCTATCACTTCTACCAGAACACCTACGCCCTCCTGGTCCAGCACGATGGGTACGTGGTGAACTATGGTGAAGTCGCGCCCAACTCTCTCGCATCGCTTGGCCTTCGCGTTGGCGATCGGGTCGGTGCCGGCCAGAGGATCGGCACTGTTGGCCGACTGAACATGCTGCATTTTGAAACCTATGCGAGCGGCACGACCAGGAATTACTCCTGGCCCAAGGCCAACCCCCGCCCGAGCCGGCTGCGAAATCCCAGTCAGCTTCTCCTTGACCTTGCTGTGTCCGCCATACGTCTCGACGCAGATCAGGTCGTGACCCCCCTGAAGTTTTCACCATCAAGCGGCGTCCAGACAGTCAGCTTTCCTCCAATTGCTTTCGCGCCGACGGCGATTCCGCCAATGGATGAGAAAGGTTGGCATTCGTTCGGCATAGGAACGAGGGAGTGGCGATACGACGAGCGCGGCCTTGCCACCCGCGAAAACGGCACGGTCAAGCAGCAACGCTGGGAGGAGAGCCTCGATACGATGCGCAAGATCATGGAATATATGGGTTCCGAACTGCTTGTCGCGAGCGCCAAGCATGGAATTCCACCCGCGCTCCTTCTGATGACGGTCGCCACGGAGACCCACATCTACAAGGCACACAGATTCACCGGCCCGAAGACGTTCCGGTGGGAAGCGCATGTCAAGAATGATGACGTCAATCCACCGACTCTTGGCGACTACTCGGCAGGTCCGATGCAATCGCTGGGCACGACGGCGCGCTGGGTCATTCGTTCCAAGGGATCGCAGTTCGGGCTGGACTACGACCCGTTTGCGGTTGCGCCAGTTTATCCGGCCAAGCCCGAGCCCAGGCCAGCTGATCATCCGTTATATGAGTTCGCAACCAACCTTGATCTTGGTGCCGCAGAGATCCGCATACGGCTCGGCGCGAGCGGCTTCGATCCAATCTTCGTCGCCGCAGCGTTCAACGCGGGCGGACTGTACAACAGCGCTCACAGCCCATGGGGTTTGCGCGCCTACGACGATCATCTAGATCGGGCGGCCAAATGGTATGGGGACGCCTGCGCATATTTGATTGAAAGCGGCATCGTCTAGCCGACGGATCGTGTGGTTGCGATCGCCGAAGACACTCGGCTCTAGCTGAAGCCACCAACTTGGCGGCCGCGATCACAAGACCACGATTCGACAACCTGATGTCCTGCGAAGCGCATTGCAGGTCGGATGCGTCCCCGATCCTGTTTCGCAAATGGCGTGACCGGACGCTCATCAAGAGGAGAAGCGAAATGGCCAAAAAAACAGTTGGGTCCGGTGTGTCCGCTCAGGCCACACCTGGACCGAATCTTAGTAGCAGCATAGACGAGTTGCTTCTGGCTGCGACCGCACGTGGTGACGGCACGTTGCGGACAGGACGCTATGTCGTCACCTTTAAGGAAGGCGCCGGCAGCCCGACTGACAACCTCACGTCACTCGGCTTGCGGACCGCAGACGCCCGCGATTTTGCCGATCAGTCTCTCGAGATCGCGGATGTTGGCGATGCACACGCCATCGTCTTGCCTGAAATTGGCGTCGCGGTGGTTTCCAATCTTGGCATGCAGACTGCTGGACTTAGCATTGAAGCCGAAGCCGCCTCAGACAGCGCCATACAAACGATCGAGGACGAGTACTTCGTCTTCGCACAGCAGGAAACCTCGGACTACCTACGCGGGTTCCTCAAGGCGACCGAAGCGATTATCGCTGGGCTGGAGCTCGACCAGATGCGGAAAGAAGAGCTCGACTTCGAGGCCGAGGTGGCTGGTGCCACGTGGGGGCTGGTTACATGTCGCATCCCCCAAAGTTCGCGCTCTGGCGCTGGTGTGAAGGTCGCGGTGCTCGATACCGGTATGGATCTCGGGCATCCGGACTTCGCCGGTCGGCCGATCGTGACCAGCAGTTTTGTCGGGCAACCAGTCCAGGACTTGCATAGTCATGGCACACACTGCATCGGTACGGCTTGCGGACCGAAAGCTCCCGCAGGCTCCATCCCTCGCTATGGCATTGCGCATTCTGCTTCAATCTTTGTCGGCAAAGTCCTCAGCAACTCGGGCAACGGCAGCAGTGCGAGCGTGCTGGCTGGAATGAACTGGGCAATTGCCAATGGATGCGCTGTGATATCCATGTCGCTTGGTTCGCAATCGCCAGTCCAAGCGGCCTATACGGCGGCAGGCCAAGCAGCGCTCAACCGCGGCTGCCTTATCATCGCAGCTGCAGGAAACGCGAGCTCAAACACCGGGGCCCCCGCCAACTCACCCACCATCATGTCCGTGGGCTCCCTCGATCAAACTCTTGTCCCTTCGAACTTCTCGAACTTTGGTAAAATGGAGATTGCGGCGCCGGGGCGCGACGTGTTCTCATCTGTGCCGCGGCCCACGCGTTACGGGACGAAGAGCGGCACCAGCATGGCAACGCCCCACGTCGCGGGCTGCGCGGCACTTTGGGCACAAACGAGTCCGAGCCTTCGAGGGCAAGCGCTGTGGAACCGGATGTTGCAGGCGGCAAGGCCGCTTCCGTTCCCGCAGGCTAAGGTCGGCCGAGGGCTTGTCCAAGCGCCGGCGTAGAGCCCGCGGCATGCACCCGACAGGAGATAGTCATGGCAGAGAAACGAAAGTGGATTGTAACCTCGTCGGGTGCACGCCCTCTTGAGCACTTGAAGACAGACCTGCTCCAACTCGGGTTTCAGGTCGAAAATACCATGGATGAGATCGGCGTGATCGCCGGCACCGCCGAGGCAGCGGTCGCCGGCAAGGTACGGCGCGTTAAAGGAGTTGCGGACGTTTCCCCGGATCAAGACGTCGACATTGGTCCACCTGACTCAGATAAGGCTTGGTAACGGGCTTCTCTGACCAGGAGCAAAGAAGGAGGCGAACCATCGTCTTCTTCAATTTGCGGGTCCATCCAGTCTGAAATTTCAGCAACTCACTTCGAGATGATCATGTTCGTCTGTGATGATACAGTGAGGAGGAACGTCATGCTAAGTTTTTTCGTTGCCGTAGTAATTGCTTTAATTGCTTCGATCGCACAGGCTGCAGACCTAACCGTTGCGACTTTCAACACCGAGTCCGATACTGATACGCAACCCGCGAAGGTCGCTATCTCTATCGGAGAGATCGGCGCGTTTGACATCCTGGCCTTGCAGGAGGTTGAGAGCGCGCAAGCGCTGAAGGCATACGTTGAGGCGGCGGCGGCCCAAGGCGGGAGATGGCGCTATATCGTTAGCGAAAGTGGAGCCAATTCAGACCGCGAATCGGATTTCCTTGGCATAGTGTACCGGACAGACAAACTCCGTCAGCTCAAGACCACACGCAGACGCGTTCAACAATCTGACTTCAGGCGCCAACCTTGTGTGGGTCAAACCACACAATCCAATCAAGACACAATGCGATCCTTCCTTCAACTCAATGCTCGATCAAGTGTATGCGCCTACCTCCCTCGCCAAAGGGGCAACGGCGGAGATCAAATTTCCCGACGCGTCATACTGTGACAAGGACGCCCAAGGCTTCTCCGACCATCGACCGATCGTGGCAGTGTTCCCCAACGCGCTCCAGGGAGCGGGGCCAACCCTGACTGCTGGCGAACTTGTGTCGGAGGCTGCCGGCGAACAGGAAGAGTATCTGGCACAGAAAGCCGAGCGGCCGGGCGACTTTGTCGGCCACTAAGCCACTGACGTAGTGCCGAACCGTAGAGGCCAAAACGAATCCGTCGCTGGAGTGCAACGGTGGTGCAGGTACCATACAGATGCGGCAGCACTCGACGGGTTCTTGGCCGCCTTGAGGCCGGTACGCTGCGAATTCGTCAGTTGCGATCGCTACGGCCGCTTTGTTGGCGACGGCCGACGCGATGGCGTCAGCGTCGCCGGGTGGATGGTCGAGCACGGCGAAGCGCTCGACTGGCCCCGCTACAGTCACGGTGCCTATGCAGGGCAGCAGGCGAAGGTCGGACTGTGGGTCGGGCCGTTTCAGGCGCCATGGATTGGCGCGCTGGATATGGAGACAATGCGCGACCGGAAGGGAGCCAACCGCTCCGCGCCAGCGCCCGTCGCCGCTTCACCCGCCCAGCAGGGCACAACCCACGCCGGAAACGAACTCAAACTGGATAGAAACTGGGGGCAACGTCAGACGAAGCCAACTGGAACCTGCAGAACTGCTCATGGGGCAGGAAGCTCGACCGCGACAAGGACGGCATTCCGTGTGAAAACTTGTGCTAGGGGGGAATCATGTCGATCGTTAGGGATGGTGTTCTGGAAAAAGCAGCTCTAGGGCTGTTGGGACTGGTCGCCGCTATCGTGGCCGGGTGCAGTTCGATTGACTATCAGAAGCTCACCACAGGGCGGCTATCTGGCAGCCTCTTTGTCATGTGGGTTGGCGAGGGCAACAGTTCGGGCGACGGAAATTTCCTATTCGTGCCCGACCCACGGGATCCATTGATTTTCCATCGCGCATATCCATCTTCTCCGGGGAGCACGATCCAGCCGGGTCTCATGTACACGGACGGCGGTTCGATCCCGAAGATCGCCCAAGTCTTCCAGGGCCTGTCCCCTTGGGGCTACGCGCCGGCCTACATGATCCACGATTGGGTATTCATCGCTCACCACTGCATAGTAGATGGCAGCACCGAAAACAGATTCGACCAGGTTCGCGGAATCGAATTCGACGATTCAGCCGAAATTCTTGGTGAAGCGATCAAGGCATTGATCAAAGCACGGCAGGTGGCTCCCGACGACGTGGCGCCAGGTGCCATAACTTCTGCCGTCGGAAGCGTGGTTGCGAAGAACCTTTGGGATGAGAAAGGAGCGTGCAAGTCGCTGCAGGTCAGCGCGAAGGACATCGCTGCCGCGGAAGCTGCCATTCCAGGGTCGACCACCAAGGAGCAGAACTTGAGAATCTTCCGGCTCCCGGAGACGATCGGGCCTGCGGTTGCCGCGGCAAAGCCCGCCAAGATCGTGGCTCGCGTTACATTCTGAGTTGTACTCCACCGAAGGGGTTCGGCGATCTGAGTAATTGATTGTGGGGAGTATAATGAGACTGGGAGCGCCTCCACGCCGGCTAATACAACCGTCGCCGTCTCGACGGTCCGCAATGCTTCCCTTCTTGGCAAGCGGCTCGTTTACTCGATCAAGCTTTCAAAATACGGATCAACGCAGGAGTATGATGAAACAACAGGTGTCACGGCGGTGTTCGTTGGCCTCAGGACCGACGCAGCCGAAACTCGCACCTGGTACGCCAAGAAAGCCTCACGCAAAGGGAGCTGAGCCCGATCTCGCAAAGCAGGGCATACTGATGCGTGTCATACGCGGAAACTTGAACGCCTTCTAGCGATGCTCGCTGCCCAATTCTCCCAAGGCTGCGTTCCATAGGCCCTCGCTCACCACCGCAACTAAAGTCGCTTTTCGATATTGGGCGAGCACGTCCGCTGCGGGCCGGCGACGGTCCGTCACGGCATCCGTATAGCCTGTGTATTCATGGCCGTCCGGTTCGAACCATTGCATGCGTTCGACGCTCGCCACCGGGTCGCCCTTCGTCCCACGCGAGATCCTGATGATAGCCGCGCCGCGAAATCCATAATGTCAGCATCAATAGCGACTCGTCGCCACGCTTGGCCATCCAACTCTCCACACCAATTCTTGTTCCACGGTGGCTGGATCATCTTGATCAGCCCCGCTTCGAGCCCGGCGGCGGAGATCACCGGCAAACCGTTCCACTCGAGCGCAGGGGGCATCGCGCATTAGATCTCGACGACTGTGCCTGCCGTTACGTGCTCGTTGATGATCCGGTTCACGTGGGCGCTGGTTTTTTGCCCCGACTGGCCGAGTCGGTAGTTCGACAAGCGGCTGCGGATACCAGCTCGACTTACGCCGATGTATTTGATGAGATTGTCGACCACGAACACGTAGACGTAGCAGCGCGCGGATCTTGTCGCTCTTGGTCTCCAGCCCTGCGACGACGACGGTCACTTCACGCTTCATTGGCGAAGAAGTGCGAGACATACGTCCAAGGATGGCGTTCCTCATCATGTCACGCGCCCTCGTCGCGCTCGTCTTACCAAAGTTCGGCAAAATATCCCCCGCCAACAGCTTCTCTTTCGACAGCAATCAGGCATCTTCGAGTGCCTCGAAATCCGGCAAGTCGCGCAGCGTGTCGAGCCTGAATTCCAGCAGGAATTCTTTTGTCGTCACATAGGTGTAGGGTGCGCCCCGCGTCGGGCTGCGCGGACCAGACGCGATCGTGGGCTCGCCTTGCCAGGATTGCCGAACTGCGAGCCCACCTCGTGCCCGAAATCGCAAATATGGGGTCATGATGAGCTTGGCCTCATCGCCGGCCGCGCGGATGCCTTGGCGATCATCGAAAAACGTGTCGGCGCAGCGATCGATTGGAAGTCCGAAACTGCATACGCCGACTGAGATTCGTTTATCTGCGATCAAGTTCCTCGTAATTTCGCCGCGTCAACGACTCTGATTGCGCGTGGACGAACTCCGATGGAATAGACCCAACAGCGGCCTCCGACGCCCGTAGTTTAGCCTTCCGCTGCGACGGCAACGAGCATCGCTTTCGTAGGCTCCCGATACAGGTCATAGGAGAGAGCGTAGCGGTGGTCAGCCAACCATATTTCGTCATGTCTGAATGTCGCCCGCTCGATCATCATTCGGACTTGCTGAGGATCTCTTAGCTGCCGCAAAAGGTCAGCTGGTGTTGGCCTCTCATTTTCCCAAAGCCGATGAGTCGCTGTGCGTCGAAGTTTTGAACCTCGGACGGGTGAAGACGAAACCGAATGAAAACTGGGACTTTCGAAAAACCGCGTGAGACTGGACCAGTCGCTCACATACACACCATGGCCTGGATCCGGCTCGGAGTAAGGGAAGGCGTATAGCAAGACCGGAACAACCGTCTTGGAAGCGGGATCGACGCCGCCAGCAGCTATGACCATTTCAGGATGCCGCCTGATGCCATCGACCTGTCGCAGAATTTGCTCGACATGCTTCTGTTTGGACCTTTCGAAATTAAACGCGGCAACGGGGGAGGCCTCCGAGAGCCACTCATTCTTGCACTCAAATAGGAATAAATGGTCCTCCCAGGCGACGAGAGCATCTATTTGGTAAGAGGCTTTTCTCTCGTTCACAGTGAACGTGTGAAAGCCCAAACTTCTGAAGAACTCAATGACATGCCGTTCGAAGCTGCCTCCCTTGGCTGCGAACGATTCCCCGAGGCTACCGAGGTTTGAGAGGATGATACGAGTGAGATCTGCGTCAGCTGCTGCTGGCGTAAACAGGAGCCGCCGGCCGTCGGTGATCTGCACCACCGGACAATCAAAGAGGTCATCACTATTCATCCGCAGTGTGACCGAGGCTACAAAGGTCGGGACAGCAGCTTTCGGCAGCCCGGCTCCGCAAAGGCGCGTCTCAAGTTCTCCCTCGGCAAACATCAGTAGCGAGCGCGATCGAGGCGTGGAGTTTCGCTCCCGCGCATCGGTGGCGAGACTGTTCAGCGTAGCGTAGCCGCGAAGCCATTCGGCGATCGTGAGGCCTTGGAAACGTTGCCCGTCACGAAATGGATCAGGCGAGAGAAGACCAAGAAGCGCCTTGAACGCTGCCCTCTCCTGCAATGAAACAAACCCCTCCGGGGCTAGCGCGGCTGCGTTATCGATCCCTGCGAAGCCGCGGTTTGTCTCCTCGAACCATGCAGAGGTGACCTGCCTATGGAGGAAATCCCTAAAGCGTTCGTTTGCGACCCAATCGAGAAGTTCAACCTGGGAGTTCGGCCGAAATTCCCGAATGACCTCGATGGTGGGCGCCACGCTTGGCGGCAGATGCGGGGGGCGGATTTCCCTCAACTCGCCGCCCCGGAAGCGACGTCGTTCTTCGACTCGTTTCCAACGTCTGAAGGCGCCCGCACATAGCAAGCTCGTGCCCGCCTTGAATATTTCCTCTTCAGTAGCGTCACCCGGCGGGGGGATTTTGAGCGGTGTTGCGCTGGGGCTCGAATCCATTCGGCCGGCAAGCAACCGTAGTGCGGCCCCAACATGACCAACATAAGCCGCAAGCGCGCCGTCAGCGTCGAATTGACGTCCCTCGCGATCGATCGCGATGATCTGGTCCTCAAGGACGGGCTGCTTTTCCAGACCCCGCGCCACACTGTCCCTGAGGTCATCGAGATCAAATGCCGCCCTCTCCATCACCGCGATGAGCTGTCGTTCCGGTGGTAACGCCGAAATCGCCGCCGTCCGCAGACCGTACGCGACATCGCGGTAACCGGCTTCGATCAGCCGAATGAGTTCACGAAAAGCCGCAGCTCGGGCATGTCCCCGTCTGCCGACCCGCTCGGTGATAGATTCTGCCACGGAGTCCAAAAAGGAATCCCTACCCGCCTCGCGCAATGGGTTCTCGGCACGGAAGAAAAGTTGCGAACACCTTGCCATCAACCCGAAGAGATCGTTCAGCTCGTGTTTGGTTAAACGGACCCCATCAAGTTGAGCTTTGAGGTCAACGCTCGACATAGCATTGATAGCTTTGATCACGGCGGAACGATCAAGGCTTTTCGTTTTAGATTTCATCGCTCTCGTGCTTCCAAGGCGCTTTTTCGTCCGCTTCGGCTCCGATGTCCTCTTGGACGCCGGCAAAGTCTGGCATGATGTCGCCCGCCAGCAGTCTCTCCTTCGACAGCAGCCCGGCATCCTCGAGTGCCTCGAAATCCGGCAGGTCGCGCAGCGTGTCGAGCCCGAACTCCAGCAGGAATTCTTTGGTCGTCACGTAGGTGTAGGGCGCGCCTGGCGTCGGGCTCCGCGGACCGGACGCAATCAGCTTCGCGCCGCGCAGATGACCAATAAAATCGCGGCTGATCTCCTTGCCGAAGAAAGATGACAACTCGGCGCGGGTGATCGGCTGGAAGTAGCCGATGCACATCAGCACCAGCACCTCTGAATGCGTGAGGTCTGCCGAGCGTTCGTTACCGCCGACTGCGGTGCGGATGGCGTCGGCATAGGCAGGCCGGGTCAGATGCTTCCAGCCGCCGGCGACGGCGACCAGGTCGTAGGGCCGGCCGCCCAGTTCCTCGCGAATGTCGTCGATGAGAATATCAATGCTGCAGCTGTTGCCAACAATGCGGGCGAGTGTCTCGCGGGTGACCGGCTCGCTCGCCGCGAAAATAGTCGCCTCGACGCGATGCATCCATTCCCGCCAGCGCGCCTCCGGCGGCAGATGGTCGAGTTCGCGGTCGAACAAACCATCCTCGCCCGTCCGCCCTCGCCGTCTGCGCGTTGCTTCCGCCATCGCTTTCAGATCCCGTAGATGCGGAAGGTCGATCGGCCTGACAATTCGCTGACGGCGCCGAGTTCGACCAGCCGGTCGAACAGGCGGCGCAGCCCACGGTCGCTCATGCCTGAGATCTTTTCCGAGGCAACGATCGCATCGTCAGACAGGAGCTTGTCGACAACAGCGTCCGCTGCCTTGGCCCGGAGTTTCGGCGCAACGGCAAGCAGCCGGTCCGCGCGGCGCTCGAGCTCCGCGGAAAGATCAATAGCGCGCAGCGCGGCGCGCGCCTGCGCGGCAAGCAGACCTTTCGCATGCTCAGGGTCTGTCCCAATGCTTATCGCCACGGAGCTGGCTGCCGATCGGCGCGGGCGCGCGCTTGCGCCCAAGGCCGCTTCAGCGCCCAGCAGCGGCACCGCATGTGCCCAGCCCAGCCGCTGCGCCAGCAGGGCGTCGGCGAGCCAGCATCCGAAGACTCGTGCGAAACCATATCTTTCGGCCGCCGTGAACACGCCGGTCAGCATGCCGACCATTCCGATACCTGCGGAAAGCTGTCGAAGATCGTCCGCCAGGTCGCTGACCACCTCGTCGTCGCGGCGGAGACCGAGGTCATCCAGCACCGCGCCGATGCTCGTCTCGGTCAGCAGTTTCTCGGCAGGCGTGCCGGCCAGCCGGCGCCAAGCCAGCAGCATCGATCCGGCGGGACCGACGGACAAAAAATCGCCCGGCCGTGTGAGCAGCACGGCGTCGCGCAGCGCGCTTTCATCCTCGACGCGGCCGGCTTGTTTTGCCGTTGCCGCGGCCGCCGAAAGCGCCAGCCGCTGCCGCCAGGCGCCGGCCCATCGCTCCTGCCGGCGGACCACCGCGTCAAGCGCGTCGATGGCAGCGCCGACAACGAGCGCCACATCCTCTACATCTTTGCTCGCAAGGGCTTGCGCATCCGGGACGGCGCGGCGCAGCCAGGCCGGCACCGTTGTCATCGGCGCGGTCGAAGGGGCACCGCCAAGCGGGGCGTAGTGGCGCGGAGAGGGTTTGGGACGCAGAATCATCCGAACGACGATGAATCATGGCGGCGCTTTTAGCAACAAAAATGGACAATAAGCGCTGTGCCTGTCGTGCTGATAGAATGAACGATAATGTTGCATTATCGTTCCTAATTGACAGAAATCAAAAGATTAGGTAGAAATTGCCAAAAAGGTAGAAATTCGGAGCCTCTCGTGTCCCTGAATATCAAAAACCCGGCCACCGTCGCTCTCGCCGACGAACTCGCGCACCGCCAGGGTATCAGCAAGACTGCAGCCATTCACCAGGCGCTGAGCGAGCGGCTGCATCGAATGGGTTACGGTGACGTGGCCCAGGAGCGCCTGCTCGGCGAGTTGCGGGCGATCCGGGAAAGAGTGGCGCGATTGCCGGAACTCGATCATCGCAGTGACGAAGAGATCGTCGGCTATGACGAGCACGGCATTCCGAACTGATGGTGATCGACACCTCCGCCATCGTCGCGATCCTGCGCAACGAACCAGATGCCTTGAGGCTTGAGAAGGCGCTCGTCACCAACCAAATCCGCCTGGTCCCTGCAACCTGTGTGCTCGAGGCGCGCATGGTGCTGGTCAGCCGGCGCGGTGAGCATGCGTTGGCCGAGATCGATCTGTGGCTGCGCAAAATCGAGGCCGACATCATCGCCGTGGATGCCGATCTCGTCGATGTGGCAACGCAGGCTTGGCTCACCTACGGCAAAGGCCGCCACCCGGCCGCCCTGAATTTTGCCGATTGCCTTTCCTACGCGTTGGCCAAACGGGCGGATGAGCCCTTGCTCTTTATCGGCAATGACTTTTCCCAGACGGATATCGAGGCAGCATAACGATGGCTGGCGACGGTGCGGGATCAACTGCAGCGCCCCGAGGGGACGATCTTCCCGACATCATCGATGTCGTGATGGAAATGGGACAGCATCCACAGGAGGGCGAAAAATCCCCCTCCCCTCCCCTGCCGCCTATGCACTCACGGGGACATGGTAGCCTTCCCGGCCATCTGGAAGAGCTTGCCGGCCACGCCCGCGACTATGTCAAGGCGGCCAGCTCGGCCAATACACGGCGCGCCTACGCCGCCGACTGGAAGCATTTTTGCGCCTGGGCGCGCCGGCAGGGTCTGGAAGTGCTCCCACCTGATCCGCAGACCCTCGGGCTCTACATCACCGCCTGCGCGTCCGGAAAGGTAACAAGGGAGAAAAAACCAAACTCTGTGGCGACGATCGAGCGTCGCCTTTCGTCACTGTCCTGGAACTTTTCGCAGCGAGGCGAACCGCTGGACCGCAAGGACCGCCACATCGCAACGGTCATGGCCGGCATCCGCAACACCCACGCCTCCCCTCCCCGGCAGAAGGAAGCGATCCTGCCCGAGGATCTGATCGCCATGCTCGAGACCCTCGACCGCGGCACGCTGCGTGGTCTGCGCGACCGCGCCATGCTGCTTTTGGGTTTCGCCGGCGGCCTTCGCCGATCCGAAATCGTCGGCCTGGACGTCGGCAGGGATCAGACCGAGGACGGACGCGGCTGGGTCGAGATTTTTGCCGATAAGGGTCTGCTTGTCACATTGCGCGGCAAAACCGGCTGGCGCGAGGTCGAAATCGGCCGCGGCTCCTCCGACGGCACCTGCCCTGTGGTCGCTCTGCAGACCTGGCTAAGACTGGCGCGCATTGCGCACGGACCGCTGTTCCGGCGCGTTGCTGGTCAAGGCAGAGCCGTCGGTGCCGATCGCTTGAACGACCAGGAGGTCGCACGCCTGGTCAAGCGCACGGCGCTCGCCGCCGGCGTGCGCGGCGATCTGTCGGAGGGCGAACGGGCCAAGAAATTCGCCGGCCACTCACTGCGCGCCGGCCTCGCCTCGTCGGCCGAGGTCGATGAGCGCTATGTGCAACAGCAGCTCGGTCACGCCTCGGCCGAGATGACTCGAAAGTATCAGCGCCGGCGCGATCGTTTCCGCGTCAATCTCACCAAGGCGTCCGGGCTCTGAAAAGCCCCCTCCCCTGCCCCGTTTTGTCCGCTGGGATGAGGCGGTCAGATCTCAGGCGATAACAATACCTCCTCGAGCACAGCGAGCGCTCCAGACTATCGGCGGCCGACGCTTCGTAGTCAGGCATGATCATCAACTGCGTTATGGCACGGCCCACAAATTCCGGGTTTAGCTTTTCCAACCGATCCTTGGTCCGGGAGACCTGTTCCGGGAATGCGCGCAGATTGAAGCGAACAAATGACGAGGTCTCTTATCCCCGACACGAATAGCTCGCGATCTCATCGGGATTTCCCTTACCGTCATAGGCAGCTTGAGTGGGATAAGCGCAGATCGGCTGGTGCTTGCCAGGGAATGCCTTGCTGCCAGCCGCGAGAGAGTCCGGAGCCTTGTCTTGGTTTATCCAGCCCTCGATGGCGGCCAAAGGATCAAAGTCGTCGAAGGCTTGGCCATCGCCGCAGTGGGTCATCCCCGGGATTATGAACATGCGCACGAAACGGCGAGTCGCTTCCAAATCGCCGCCGCCTGTGACCTCGACGACTTGCTTGTACCAGCGCACCAGATCGTTGGCCGAGAAGACCGGATCGGAAAGTCCCTGAAACAAGAGCAGCTTTCCACCGTGGGCAGCGAAGCTGGCGAGATACGTGCCGGTCGCATCATTGAGCTTGGCCGTATCCGCAACGCGTGCCGGATCCTTGTCGAAGTCGAACTTCAGGGGGTCAAAATTCGGCGCCGGGGGCGTCATGAAGTAGTATTGAAGCGAGCGGGCTCCCAGAACGATGTTGTTTGCATCCGACTGGGAAGTGGGGGATTTGCCCAGCTTCCACATTCTCCAGTCCGCGCCCGCAACGCCCGTATCATATGGCCAATCGCTGTAAAGCTTTTCGCCATCGGAGCTTTCCGGACCCGCGAACGCGCGGCTCATGGCCTGCACTTGACCAGCCGTGAGGCAGCTGTCCGTCTTATCGCCTTGGCAGGACAGGACCTTTGGGTCGAACCGGCACTGCTGCCAGGCGTTGATGACGCCATCCTCAATGCCATCGCGGGCATCACAGGCAGCGAGAACCGCGTTGGCGACGAGGTTCAGATCCTGCTGGGAGAAGGCGCGGGATAGAATGGGATGGCCGGCCTCATCCTTGGGAGCGATGCTCATGTACTCGCGAGTATCCCAGGCTTGGGCAATGTTGGCGGCACTGAGACGAAAACCCGGGCTACCTGCAACAATCCCGTCGAACTCGAGCGGATATCGCTGAGCCGCTATCAACGCCTCACGACCGCCATTCGAGCATCCCATGAACACCGACTTTTTCGGAGCCGCCCCATAGAACTTGGCCACCACCTGCTTCGAGACCGAAGTGACTTTGCCAATGGAGGCGTACGCAAAATCAATGCGTGCGGCTTGATCGACCCCGAAAGCCGGATCGGGGCTTGGGTGCCCGCCATCCATGCTTACAACAGCGTAGCCGCGCAAGAGCCCGGGAGCCGCGGTCGAGTTCCGGCAAGGAATGGTCCCGACGGCCGGCGCCAGGAAGCCATCAACTGCGCCGCCGCCCTGGAAAAGGAACATGTCGTTCCAGGTCGTCGGAAGACGCACCTCAAACCGGGTGCCATATGATTGACCATCGACCCCCTGGCGTTTCCCGATAACACCTCGGACAAGGCAGTGCCCGCCCACTTTTACCGCCTGAGGCGAGGCGCCGGTGAATGCAGTGAAGGGATCTGCGGGGATCTCCTGCGGCTTTTGAAGGCTAGCCTCGGTAAAGATCACGCTTGGAATTGTGAGCTTGGCGATGGACCGGCACGCCTGATCCGACGCGTTTGCCGCCAGTGCAGGCGCACATACACATATGATCGCCAAAATCAGTGCCAGGGTGCACCCGCGGTCCCGCAGCTTGAGCCCGTTAGCCAAGAACATACCCATCCTCCCTGGATGCCCCGATAGCCCGAAAGCTGATCGCATTGGTAGCTAGTTGTGAGCTTTCAGAAGGTTATCCATCCGGTCCGAACCGGGAAAGCTGAGGTTGTCGAAGCTTCAGTGATTCCAGTGGGACCGGATGAACATCCATAAGAGTACCCGTGTGACGCCGCTCGGTCGAGAGCGAATTGTAATGCAGGTCGAGAGCGGACAGACGCCTGAGGCCGTCGCCAAAGCCGCAGGCGTCTGCCCGCGGACGGTTCGCAAATGGCTCGACCGGTATCGCGCCGAGGAAATGCCAGGATTGCGGGATCGCTCATCTCGCCCTCATCGGCTGCGCCGGCCGACGCCTCAGGCGGTTATTGAGACGATCGAGCGGCGCGGTACCCGTGATCTGCGGGATTGGCTTTTCGATCAGGCTGAAGATGCCAGATCGAACGAGGACCTTGCTCGCGTTTTGTCGCGCGGTGGAGGGAGACTTTGACTATCTTGCCAGCCGTGTCGACAATCGAGCGCTTGTGCGCGGACGCCCTGGTCGACGCCGAGCGCCGGATCGAAACGCGGATTGCGGAAAAGCTGGATGCTGGTGCGCGCGAGCGGTTGGATGGGCTTCTGACCGAAATGTTGGCCGGTAACATAAGCCGCTTCATCTTGCTTCGCAAGTTCGAGCTCGGCAACAATTCCGCGGCGGCAAACCGGCTGCTTGACCGACTGGAGTTCCTGCGCGGTGGGTCTTGATCCGCAAGTGCTCGCCGGCATCCGCAACACCGCATCGCTCGCCTGCGTCGGCAGGGTGAGCGCTATTTCACCGATGGCTTGCGCGATATCAGCTCGGATCGACGCTGGGCGATCCTTGCCGTTTGCGCCGTGGAATGGGAGGCGGCGGTCGCCGATGCCGTGGTCGAGACCCATGACCGGATCGTAAGGAAGACCTGGCGAGAGACTAAGGAGGAAACGGGCTTGACGCTGCAGAGGCTCTATTCGGCCGACATATGCGAGCAATTCTATGAAGCGGACCGCGACGCCATTAGCCTCCTGCCGGTTTTCGTGGGTTTCGCGGGGTCGACAGAGACGGTGCGACTGAATGCCGAACACAGCGAGTTTCAGTGGGTCCCCTTCGATCAAGCGGTCAACATGGTTCCGTTTGCCGGGCAGCGGAACGTGCTCAGGCACGTCCAGAAAGAGTTCGTCGAGCAAGAGCCAAATCGCTGGCTGTTAATTCATCCGCCACGCTAGGCAGCCGGGACGACGCGAGCGGCCGATTCCCACCCCTCCGGGCCGTCAGGGAAGGTGGAAAATCGACCCAAAGCGTCCTCCAAGCGGCGAATTTCGAAGTAAGTTTTTCCGCCTTGCTGGAACCCTGCACCTTCATAGAGGGCGGGCAAGATGGCGGTGGCCCGATTCCTTCGCAACCTGATCGCGACCGTGCCCTATGCCATCCATACCATTCTGACCGACAACGGCATTCAGTTCACCAACCGGACCTGCGAGCGGCATGCCCTTCAGCACATCTTCGACGGCATCTGCGACGAACATGGCATCGAGCACCGGCTCACAAAGATCAACCATCCCTGGGCGAACGGCCAGGTCGAGCGGATGAATCGGACCATCAAGGACGCCACCGTCAAGCGTCGGGTGCAATTCCGCATAGGCGAATTTCGACGTCCGATCGATGGCCACGAAAAGGCGCAGCTTGCCCTCGGCGGTCTGCACCTCGGCGAGGTCGATATGGAAATAGCCGAGCGGATAAGCGTTGAACTTCTTCCTGGCCGGCTTGTCGGCGTCCTGCGGCAGCCGCGAAATGCCATGGCGCTGAAGGCAGCGATGCAACGACGAGCGCGTCAGATGCGGGATCGAGGGCTGTAGGGCATAGATGCAATCATCCAGCGCCAGCAACGTGTGCTTGCGAAAGGCGACGATCACCGCTTCCTCTTCGAGCGACAGCACTGTCGATCTTGGTTTCTTCGGGCCGGTGGGAAGATCGGCGGTCGAGGTCCGGTTCCTCCACTTTCTAACGGTCTTCTGATCGATGCCGTAGCGCTTGGCCAGCGCTCTCAGGCTCTCTTCACTATGCTGTATCGCTCGACGGACTGCCTCTGTCGTCGTGGCGCGGCGGTGTAGAACCTGTCCCATAGCGCATCCTTTGATTCGGACGGCAATGATGCGCCATTAAAGTCCGGGATCAAACAGCTAGGTACTACCACCGGGCATGCCTCGCCCTGGTGCCAAGCTTTTGAAATGTACCATGAGCGGAATTTTGCCTCGGTAGGGTGCAGTGGCGAATGCGGCCTTTTCGGGAACGATTTCCTGCCAGTCCCAATTCAATTGGTATCCTCGCAAATAATGCGTCCGATTCCACAGCTAGCGTTGCAGAACTGGAAAACCTCGCGCGCAGCGTCGACCACCGACGCGTACCTGTTCAACTCGTTGCGCAGGTCGACAAGGAAAATGCGGTCGCCGCCAATGCCGATCACATCAAAGGAAACGGCCCGCCCATTGCCGCATGGAAGCGTGACAATGCTCACTGCTCGACCTCCTACATGTTAATGATATAGTAGCCAAGCACCCACCCGGCCAGTTTGCTGCCTTTGCCCGGCTCTAACTACCCCCTGAGGAATGTCTCTCGACATTCCTCAGGAACTCGACGCGAATGTCTGCACTATCCGGTGGGCTCAACAGGTGAACGCAACACACTAGTCTTTTGTCAAAGATGGAGTGTGGGGCATGAAGCAGCGACGTCGCATCTATTACTCTGCAGCTCAGCGGTCTGAGATTTGGGATCATTGGCAGGCTGGCGAGTCGATGAGTTCGATCGGGCGACGATTTGATCGGGAGTCCTCGTCGGTCTTTTCGGTGATCTCGCCGACAGGCGGAATTCGTCCGGCCGCTCGGAAACGGGCAAGCCAAGCGCTCAGTCTTAGTGAGCGGGAGGAGATTTCCAGAGGGCTGAGTACCTTCTGTTCGCTGCGTTCGATTGCTCGCCGGTTGGGTCGCTCGCCATCCACGATCAGTCGTGAAGTCCGGCGCAATGGTGGTCCGGATAGGTATCGGGCCGCACGGTCCGATCAGGCTGCCTGGCGGCGGCCCTGCGCCCTAAACTCTGCAAGCTGGCTTGCCGCCCGTTTCTGAGCCGGACAGTATCGGCCAAGCTGCAGCGGAAATGGTCGCCCGAGCAAATTGCCGGCTGGCTCAGGCGCACCTACCCAGGGGAGCCGCATAATCACGTGTCACATGAGACAATCTATCGAAGCCTGTTCATCCAGGCGCGTGGGGTGCTGAAAAAGGAACTGCTTGAGCATCTTAGGGCCAAAGCGCACCATTCGTCGCTCCAAACACGCCAGCCTGAAGCGGAACGGGCTCGGCCAGATCAAGGATGCGGTCTCTATCAGCGAAAGGCCTGCATCCGTTGAAGATCGTGCCGTCCCCGGCCATTGGGAGGGTGACCTGATCGGTGGATCTAGGAACAGCTATGTTGCGACGCTGGTCGAGCGTCACTCGCGCTATGTGATGCTGGTCAAGGTCGCCAACAAGGATACCGAAAGCGTCGTCTCGGCACTGATCAAACAGGCACGGAAACTCCCCGGCGAACTGTACCAGTCGTTGACCTGGGACCGAGGCAAAGAGCTCGCCGATCACCAGCGCCTGACCTTGGCCTCCGACGTCGAGGTCTACTTCTGTGATCCGCGGTCGCCGTGGCAGCGCGGCTCCAACGAAAACACCAACCGATTACTGCGCCAATATCTGCCGCGCGGAACCGATCTATCCCTGCACAGCCAGACTAAGCTCAGCGCGATCGCACCGCAGCTCAATGAGAGGCCGCGAAAGACCTTGCTTTATCAAACCCCAGCTGAAAAGTTCGCGGAGTGTGTTGCAGGGATCAGTTGAACCCACCCCGCTAAGCGGGCAGAATTTCTGCGACAGCATTTGCTGAAACCCTACTTTACAACAGTGTGGCGCTTCCGGCCGAGCGAAAGCCGGATCGGGAGGTCTTGGGACGATATCATTGTATCAATCTCGACGACGTTGCCGTTGATCCGCACACCTCGTCCCGAGATCGCCCTTCGCGCTTCCCCTTTGGAGGAGGTCAATCCGGCGCGTACCAGCAAATCCACAAGGGCTACTCCGGCCAACCCCTCGGCGTCATTTAGATGAAGCGTCGGTAGCCCCTCTGCGGCTTCGCCCTGCCCAAATGCTTGGCTAGCCGTGGCCTCCGCCTGTTTGGCGGCGTTAGTTCCATGTGCCAGGGCCGTAGTTTCGTTGGCGAGACGTTGTTTGACGGCGTTTAGCTCGGTTCCTTCAGCCTGTCCAAATCGCTCGATCTCGTTCATCGGCAGATCGGTGAAAAGCTTCAGAAACCGAACGACATCAGCGTCTTCCGTGTTACGCCAGAATTGCCAGTAATCGTATGGCGAAAGGCGATCTTCGTTGAGCCACACAGCTCCGGCAGCCGTCTTACCCATCTTGACACCTGAAGAAGTCGTCAGAAGCGGCGTAGTCACTCCGAAGACTTCCTTTCCATCCGTCCGCCGTATCAAGTCGATGCCATTGATGATGTTCCCCCACTGGTCGGCTCCACCCATCTGCAAACGGCAACCGGTCCGGCGGGATAGCTCAAGGAAGTCGAACGCTTGGAGGATCATGTAGTTGAATTCTAAGAAGCTCAGATTCTCCTGCTTTTCCAGCCGCGACTTCACACTGTCGAAAGAGAGCATCCGATTGACGGAGAAATGCCTGCCGACGTCTCTCAGCATGTCGATCCAACGAATGCTGTCCAGCCAGTCGGCATTGTTCACCATCACGGCATCCATCGGGCCGTCTCCGAAGACAAGGAGACGGTCAAAGACCTTTCTGATCCCTTCAATGTTGGCGGCGATCCGCTCGTCCGTCAGCATCGGCCGCGCCTCCGAACGGAAGCTGGGATCGCCGATGCGGGTGGTCCCACCCCCAATGAGAACGATGGGTTTATGGCCAGTCTGCTGAAGATGACGAAGCGCCATGATCAGAAGAAGATGGCCGACATGAAGACTGTCAGCCGTCGCATCAAAACCAGCGTAAGCGGGTACGACGCCTGCTTCAAAGGCGGCATCGACACCCGGCAGGTCGGTCCCTTGATTTACATAGCCGCGCTCAATGAGCGTCTTCAAAGCGGCCGAACATGGTTCGGAATGACCGGTTGATAAATCGGGAAGTGCCATAGGGAATCCTCCTGGTATTGCCGCCAGGGGGTCCTCTCAATGAACAAGCCGCCTGACGGCGGCTTGTTTCAAGGCATGATCGAAACGCGCCGCTCCTTATGGAAGCGTCGCATAATAGATTGCAGCGATGGGCGCGGACTTGATCATGTGCCGATGCATAAAGGACTTTATCCGCACCTGCAAGCAATCTGAAATGGCTACTTCGGGGAGCTGCCGAGCCTTTGTCGCGACGATTTTGCAACTGACTTTTGCACCGTCGCAGAACTCAACTTTTGCGACAACATCTCACCAAGGCGTCCGGGCTCTAGAAAAAAGTCCCCCTCCCCTGTTGCGGTCACTATGCATTTTTATATAGTCACCGTAGTCACAATGGTCACGGAGGCCAGAATGCAGTCTGCTCCAAAAGAGGATGCCAACTGGACCGTCGCTCGGGCCAAGGCGCGGCTGTCGGAAGTCATCGAGCGTGCGCAGGCGGCGCCGCAAACGATCACGCGCAACGGTAGGCCAAGCGTCGTTGTCGTCTCCGCCGAGGAATGGCAACGCAAGACGGTGCGCAAGGGTACGCTTGCGGAGTTTCTGCTGGAGTCGCCGCTACGCGGCGCGGAACTCGACCTTGAGCGTCAACGCGATGAACCGCGTGATCTGCCGCTGTGAGGCTACTGCTGGACACGAATGTCCTGTCCGAGGTGACAAGGCCGGCGCCGGACGCACGCGTTCTGGAATGGCTGGACAAGCTCGACGAGGATCGCTCGTTCATCAGCGTGGTGTCGATCGCGGAAATCCGGCGCGGCGTTGCTCTCATGGGCGAGGGTCGGAAGCGTGAGGCGCTGGCCGAATGGCTTGCCCGAGACCTGCCTCAGCGTTTCGAGCAGAGAGTCCTCCCCGTCGACGAGCCGGTTGCTCTGGCCTGGGGCGATCTGATGGGTCTTGCGAAGCGCCGCGGCCGCGGGCTGACGTCAATGGACGGATTGATCGCAGCCACAGCGATTGCCCAGGAGCTCACTCTGGCAACGCGTAATATGAAGGATTTCGAAGGCTTCGGAATAGAGCTCTTCGATCCGTGGACTGCGTGAATCGCCCAGCACCTCATCCCGAATGCTCGAAGCGAATTTCGAAAAAGAAGTGTGGGTTTGCCTGAAGCCCTTTGAAGCGCATGTCCGTCAGCTATTCATAGCGTGGATGACTTTGATCGAAACAAACGATTTCATAACTCTTCGGAAATCTTGCATGGACAAAAGCACGTCCGCACCGATCACCCATCCAAGGAGAAAATCTTCCATGCGCCCTGACGTGCAGTGGAGGTCGTGCCGAGAAGTGAGTTGCAACTGGCCGACCATGTCGGCGGTTCGACGCTAGTCGTCCCCAATGTTCCTGAGCTGCGAAGTCTTGCAGGCGAGCCCGCTGCCCAGCGCGATTCTGCTTGTGGGCGGGCTTATTGCCGCAGGCAGATCCGGTCGGCTCGTCTGGGCAGCGGATTGGAGACCCGGCCGGCAGCGCTACCATACAACATCAGCGCACTTTACATCTACGCGGTATTGCCGTGCTTCCAGTCGGTGCCATGTTTGGCCGACGCATGACGCGATGCGGCCTCCTGCACAGCCGAAGGCGTTATCGGATGTGCGACCGGGAAGCAGGTGGACAGTGCAGCACGTGTCACTCGCTGTGCGACGGTCTTTCGGGGAATGAAATCGGGCCAGTTCACGGCGCGGTGATCCAGCCAAGCTCTCGGCGTCATGGAACGGCAGGCGCCACGATCGAAGCATCTCATGTTGATTCAGGCGGACCCTTATGAGGCGTTCTTTGATGCCGGGTATGCCTGACAGGCGGTTGCAGCTGCAAGCGACAACGCGGCCTATTTAGTTGGAAACGGTCTGAGGCAGGCCAATTTGGCTTGTCCGTCACTATGTGGAGAAAGAAATGCTGTGTCTAGGAATTAGCGGCGGACTTGACCAAGTCCATGAAAACCGATTCGAGCTTCGGAACGCCTTTATGCACGATGGCGCCGCGGTGCTCGTCCGAGACGGACGGGTGATAGCAGCCGTCGAAGAGGAACGCCTCAATCGGATGAAACACTCCAACAAGCTCCCAATTCGTTCGATTCAATACTGTCTGTCAGCGGCGGGGGTTCAGCTCAACGACATTGATCGTGTCGCGCTCTACGCCAGCGAGCCCTATGCCAACGCCATGCTTGAAAGTATGTCCGCATCCCACCCGGACATTCTCTCCATTCCGTTGAGTGCTAAAACGTTGGTGCAGGATCTGTTAACGCGTGAGTTCGGCACTAAGTTGGACAGTTCGCGTATTTCATTCGTAAGTCATCATCAGGCGCACGCCGTGAGCGCCTTTGCAATGTCGGGCTTCGAACAAAGTCTCATTCTAGCGATTGATGGCTCTGGTGATTTCCTATCGGGCCTCGTGGCGGTAGGGTCTGGCACAGAAATTACGCAACTCGAGGCTTTCCCCGAGAACAATTCTCTTGGGCTGTTTTATCTCGAGACGATCCGCTATCTCGGCTACGGCTTGTTCGACGAGTATAAGGTAATGGGACTCGCGCCCTACGGCGACCCCGCTCCCTATCGCGAGCTCTTCGAGCAGTTCTACGAGCTCTCCGCCAACGGCGGTGGCTACCGTGTTCACCTCGACCGCATCGGTCCGGCGTTGCTCCGCAATATCGAGGTCAGGCGAAAGGGAATGCCCTTCACCCAGCAGCATCGAAATGTGAGTGCGTCACTGCAGGAAGCGCTTGAGCGGATCGTGTTCCACATTCTCCGGCATCACCGTGAGGCCACGGGCATGAAGCGGTTGTGCCTGGCGGGGGGGGTGGCCCACAACTGCACGATGAACGGTAAGCTGCTGTATTCAGGGCTTTTCGAAGACATCTTCGTGCAACCCGCGTCTCACGACGCTGGCTGCGCATTGGGAGCTGCGCTGATAGTCTCTAACGAGATGGGCCGCCCCGCGCCGTGTGAGCGACTGCAGGAGGTCTATTGGGGTCCTGATCTCGGGAGCGAGCGCGCCGTGCAACAGGAACTGAATGCATGGGCCGGACATCTCGAGGTTGAACGCTCTGATGACGTGGCAAGCAGTGCAGCCGACTGGATCGCCAACGGCGCCGTGATCGGCTGGGTGCAGGGTCGTTCGGAGTTTGGGCCACGTGCGCTGGGCAACCGCAGCATTCTTGCCGACCCTCGGCCCGCCGCAAACAAGGACCGGATCAATGCGATGGTCAAGAAGCGCGAAGGCTATCGGCCCTTCGCGCCATCTGTGCTGGAGGAGGATGCGAGCGAATTTTTCGACCTCCCGGACGGTAGGCACGAATTTCCATTCATGAATTTCGTCGTTCGCGTGCGTGACTCAAAGCGCGCCTTGCTCGGTGCCATCACGCACGTCGACGGTACCGCTCGCCTGCAAACAGTATCGCGCAACGCCAATCCCGCGTACTGGGAGGTCATCAATGCGTTCAAGAAGCGCACAGGCACTCCAATTCTGCTCAATACGTCCTTTAACAACAATGCCGAACCGATCGTGGATTCGGTTGCGGACGCAATTGCCACCTTTCTGACGACAGAGCTGGATGGACTTGTCGTCGGGCCCTTCCTGGTAAAGAAGCGGGCTGCAACGCTGCAGGATTGGACTGCGCTTGCGGTTTCGTTGCCGCCCTATGTGTCCCTCCATCAAACCCGCGCTTACAAAGCGCCAGATCGTCGGGAGACTCACTGCGAGATCAGCACGACCCACTTCAGCAGTGACAGTGTGCGAATTTCGCACGACTTGTTTAATCTGCTGATGCGGATTGAGGGCGAAGCCATGTTGGGAGATCTCCTCAATACAATTGCGCCGGATCAGGCTAAGCGTGACGCTGTGATGGAGGGCCTGCGACGACTGTGGGAGCAGCGCCTCGTTCGGTTGCATCCCTCACAAGCTGCTCGCATGGATCAAGACTGCGATCAAACGCTGTACCAGCATAACAGGCTCTCAGCGTGATAGCGATGCCGCTATCCAAGCTCGGCGAAAAATGTTTTTACTCCCCGCCGCTTGCACCCCCACGGGTGGCTGGCGGTCGACTTCATCACAGGGTTGCTTCGTCCACTTCATGTTGGACGACCCGGACGCGCAGAAAAAAGCGCCTGCGGCGGGTCCTTTGTTAACCACCATGATGCGGGACCACAGCGACAGGGCGTGCCGGAGACGGTCAATCCGGCCGGCGATGTCGTCGCCGGCGGCGACGGTCTCATTCAGGATCAGCATCGACCAAAGAGCGAGGCCACTGCCGTTATGCTCGAGATCTGGGGACGGCGGCTTGGCGATCGCCGTCTACTCGGCGTTTCTCGAACTCACTGCATGCAAGACCGTGACGAAGCCCTTCACATTGCGGGTCGGGACATAGCTGGCTTCTTGGCGCGCTACCACCGCTAGAGATGCAGACTTCGCCCGACAGCTCCTGCTGGAGCGCGGCTTGGATCTGATGGCAGAATTCTTGCGGAGACGCGGACAAGTGGGGAGCACTCCAACCCTACACACGCGTCACTGGGCTATCAGTGTTGACCGTATAATCTTCGGAATGGCAATGGCATATTTTACAAAGCACGACCGCAATCAAATTATATACCGCAGCTGGGAAGAGCCGGAACAGTCAAGCGCAAGGATGAGAATTTTGGTCCTCAAGCTTGATCATGTCGGCGACTTTTGGATGTCTCTAGGGCCCCTAAAGGACCTTCGTCAGCGTTTTGCGCATGCCCACATTACGCTGGTGGTGGGAAGCTGGAACATCGCTACTGCAAAACAGTTCGACCTCGCCGACGATCACATTGCTTTTGACTTTTTTCCTCGCAACCCAAAAGTCAAAACGCGCAAAAAAGCCGCCGACATAAGGCCGCTGCTGACCGGCGAGTTTGATCTTGCCATTGATATGCGTGTTCCGGAAGAAACAAGGCCCATCTTGCTTGAAGTCCCCGCCAGGCACCGTGCGGCGATAGTTGATCCGTACAGCATGCATCAGATCGATATTGCGATAGCGCCATTCAATCTGAAACTGCGCAGAACCATCCTCTACAAGCTGGTCCAAAAAATAGGGCTTGCTAACAAAATCCCTCGTAGATGGCTTGATTGGTTCATTGACCGCAAGCAGGTGCGTCTCCAGCATGTGTCAGAAATCCTCCTCTTTCTGGTCGCAAAGGCAGCTGCCTATTTCGAAAGCGGAGCGGGTCACCCACAGAATTCGACTACAGGCAATGCCCCGATTGTCGTGGCTCCGTTCTCCAATTCCAGCCTGCGAGATTGGCCGATTGAAAGTTTTGGCAAAGTTGTCGCTGCTCTTTCGACCCGTGGTGAGGTGGTCCTCGTTGCCCGTGGCGAATGCCTGGAAGCGCTTGAGGAGGTTGCGAACATAGCTCGGGATCGTGGAGCCGCGAACATTCGGACGGCTGTCGACTTGTCGGAATTGGAATTCAATTATCTCGTGAATTCGGCCGCGCTCGTCGTTTCGAACAATTCAGGCACCGGGCATGTCGCTGCCCAGCTTGGCCGCCCTACTATCGGCATTTTCACGGCGTCACATCTACCGGAGATTTGGGGGTTTCGAGGTCCCCTGGTCAGCATGCTTATGAGTGTTATTGAATGTCGCGGGTGTGGTCTGGACCAAGTGCGGCATTGTCCGGTCAAAGTCCGATGCAAGTTCGACATCACGCCGGATCTCGTGATTGCCGAGGTAAACGCCTTGATGAATCATTGTAAGGGTACGGCACAAGCTTAGTGGCTCGCGGTCACCATAACCGCGATTGCCCGGATCTTGGTCGCTGATTCAATCGCTACAAACATCTAAAGGCCGAAATTCAGAATTGAATCGACTTGGTCGAAGGACCGCAGTGGCGATGTCACCCCCTGGGCCGGGCGACCATTTCGTTTTCGTTCGCATGCCCGTCCATAGCGACAGCGCCACTAACAGCAGATGAACCACACAAAGTGAGGGAGACCCCAATTAAGTGCCAAGCGACAGCTGGCCCAAGGCGCCTGGCTGAAGGCGCATGAAAACCTCGTCATCACCGGGCAGGCCGATCCCACGACATAATGCACACCTCGCTATGTTATTGAAAAAGCTGGATCTGCTGATCCTGTGATTGTGATAATGGACTGTGTCCGCTCCTGCCGGAATG